>DLUF01000034.1 GCA_002742765.1 Sulfurospirillum sp. UBA12182
AGTGATGAAGCAGGAAAAGCAGTTTTACCTATCAAGGCAGATAAGTTTAAGATAGTGGTAAAAGCCTCTATGGGGCATCAAAACGAACTGGAATTTACCTCAGATACTCCTATAAAAACAACAAAAGAGTTTTCTATTTTAAAGGTTTTTATCTCTTTTTTTGTTATAGTTTTGTTTTTTATTCTGATAAGATTTTTTAAAAGGAGCTCATATAAGAGCTAGTATATCTCTCATCGTACTTTTTTTGTATAGTTTCAATGTTGGGCTTCATCAAGAGTTTTATCTCTCTTTTTTACCTATTCTTCTTTTTACATGTACTCTGTATGACGGAAGTTTTTTGCATCTTTTTAAAAAACTTTTGTTTCTAAATATTTTTGTCTTGATAGTCATTTTAAGTATTTTATTTGTTCAAGATTATGATTTGGCTTTACTTGTATTTTTACGTTCCAATGCTATTTTGATTTTGATGCTTTGTCTGTTTGGTGAGAAAGATTTTTTTGAAGTTAGCTTAGGTTTACAAGAGTTACGACTTCCTCGCTTTTTTGTCTCTTTGGTTTTTTTTAGTTCAAAGTTTATTTATCTGTTTACAAAAGAGATAAATAAATTTAAAAAGACTTTACATGTAAGAGGTTTTGTGGGTAAAACTTCGTGGTTTACTTATCAAACATATGGAGATTTTATAGGTATGCTCATCTTAAAATCTTTTTATAATGCTAAAAAACTCTCACTTGCTTTAGAATCAAGAGGTTTTCAAACACAGATATACACTCTAAAAGAGCCTGAAAAATTAAATATAAAAGAGATAAGTTTGATGGTAGTTTTGTTGCTTAGTTTTTTGAATATAGGAAAGATTATATGAGTTGTTCTTTGAAACTACAAGATGTTTGTATCAGTTTAGATGAAAAGGTTTTATTTGAAAAACTAGACTTACATGTCTCTCATAAAGAAAAAGTTGCGATTATAGGTGAAAATGGTTGTGGGAAAACCACACTTTTAGAGACCATAGCAGGTTTGCATACGAAGCAAAGTGGTCTCTTTGAACTGTTTCATACGCCCATACAGGAGAAGAAAGATTATAAGCCTTTGAGAGATTTGGTAGGATATCTCTTCCAAGATTCAAATGACCAATTCTTAGCTCCAATCGTTGAAGATGATATAGCTTTTTCACTTTTAGCTCGCTCTTTGAGTAAACTAGAGGCAAAAAAAAGAGTTGATATGATATTAGAGGATTTTGGAATTGAACATCTGAGAAAAAAAGTTGTTTATAATCTCTCAGGAGGGGAAAAAAAGCTTGTAGCACTTGCTGGAGTTTTGGTTTGTGAGCCAAAGTTAATGCTCCTTGATGAGCCTACAAATGCTTTAGACTCAAAAATGCAAGAGAAGCTGATACAAATACTCTCAAATTTAGATAAGAGTATCATCGTTGTTTCTCATCACAAAGAGTTTATAGAACAATTTGCTGATACTATCTATGAAGTAAGAGATAAAAAATTAGTGAGACTCACTTAGTCTTATCGCTTCTTTGATAGCATTAAGATAACTCACGTTAGTTGGTTGTTTCGATTTATAAGCGATATCAAATGCCGTCCCATGATCAACAGAAGTACGGATGACTTTATCATTTAGACTCACATTGATACTCTCTTCAAAATAGAGAGTTTTAAGAGGGATAAGCCCCTGATCATGGTACATACAGACAAAATATGTAAAATTTTGTGTATTTTGTTTGCAAAAGGCAGTGTCAGGCACTAAAGGACCCTTAAATACGTCTTTTTGGAGAACTTTGTTAGCTTTTTTGATAGCTTTTGCGATTTTTTTATCTTCATCACCGATTACCCCATTATCACCAGCATGAGGATTGAGACCCAAAACAGCGATGTTATCTATATTTAAAAGATTATAGAGCTTTAAAAAGAATTTTTTTAAAGCTTTTTTCTTTACATGTAAGCTTACTTCTTTGAGTGGTATGTGGTGTGTAAAGAGTATGGTGAAGAGTTTATCGCAACCTAACATCATAATTGCTTTTGATTGTATGAGCTCTTCTAACGCATCAGTATGCCCTTTAAAAGCTATGCCTGCTTTTGCCCAAGCTTCTTTATGTATCGGTAGAGTTACTAGAGCTTGAGCTTGTTTGTTTTGAACTAAGAGGAGGGCTTGTTTAAAAGATTCAAATGAATAAGCCCCAGATTCTTTAGAAACAACTCCTGGTTGTATCTCGAAGTCTTTGCCACAAGCTTGGATGTTAAAATCTTTTGGTACCTCTTTACCTAGTAAAGCACAGCCCCAAGTAAGCATAGTTTCACTGATACAATAAATCGGATTGCAAAGCTTTTGAACTTCTTCATGGGAATCAAGTGCAATCTCTAAACCAATTCCATTTAAATCACCTATACTTATGGCTATCGTTTTCATCTGATGGCTTCTCTCATCTCTTTTATAGCATTTTCTAAGCCAGTAAAAACACTTCTAGCAATGATACTTTGTCCGATATTAAGCTCTTTTATATGAGGGATTTGGATGATGTTTTGTACATTTTGATAATTTAGTCCATGCCCAGCAGCAACTTTTATCCCTATTTTGTGAGCTTCAAAAGCTGCATCTTTTAACTCTTTGAGAGATTCTTGAAGCTTTACATGTAAAGAGTGTCTATCTAACTCAAGCTCTTTGATAGAGTGTTTGGTATAAGAAAGATTTGAAAAAAGCATCGCATAGATATTTGCATAAGTCCCAGTGTGTAACTCTATCCAATCTACATCCAAACTCTTTGCCATTTTCACTTGGTACATACTAGGATCGATGAAAACAGAGAGTTCGATAGCCGCTTTTTTCAACTCTTTTGAAATCTCTTCTATACGTGCAAAGTTTTTTATAAGGTCAAGCCCACCCTCAGTCGTTACTTCTTCTCTTTTTTCAGGAACTAAAGTAATCCTATGGGGATTTAGTTTTGTTACGATATCAATCATTTGCTTATCAATCGCACACTCCATGTTAACTGGAAGTGGTGAGTTTTCGATGATTCTAGCAGCGTCATAGTCGTTGATGTGGCGTCTATCTTCTCTTAGATGTATCGTGATTTGATCAGCTCCAGCTCTTTTTACGAGGCTTACTGCATCAAGTGGGTCTGGGTCGTTTATCTTTCTAGCTTCTCTTAAGACTGCTATATGGTCTATGTTTACACCTAAGAGCATATCTATCCTTTTTTCTTTTTATTTTAACAAATGTTCATTGGAAAGTTGTTTAATTGTAACATCAAATAAAATCTTATCTTGAAAAATAACTTTGTAACACAAATGAAACAAAGAAATGTCATGATAATGATAACTTATAAAAAGGATTGGATTATGGATTTAAGGAAAAAGATACTAGGCTCTTATATAGTTATCGTTGTTATCTTAATAATTGCCAATATAATTGTTTATAATAAGCAAGCACAAGTTGGTAAAAATATGGAGGCTTTAAGTACAGTATCTTTTAAAGGTATAACCCTTTTATTAGAAGCTGATAGAGATGCTTATCAATCAGCTTTAGCTATGCTAAGAGCTATCAATGATAATCAATTAAAAGATTTAGATTCTTTTATCAAAAGTGGTGTTGTAGATAATTTACAACAAACATTTGATAGGTTTCAAAAATTTCAAAAATTGCTCCAATCTCATTTAGGAACTGAGAGTCAAAAAGACTTTGATCTTTTTTATGAAAAACATAAAAAATTAGATGCAGATACAAAAGCTCTTATAGGGATGATAAAAGAGGCTTCTTACTATCAAGCAAAAAAATTTTATGCCTTAGAATATACTCAAAACTTTAATGCTATGAGAGAGCTTTTAGATATTTTCTCTGATAAATCTTATTTGAAGATAGACCAAGAGTATACACAAGCACAACAGCTTTTAAAGCAAACAGAAAGTGCTTTTATAATTTCTGCTACTGTTAGCATATTGATAGCTCTTTTCTTTTCTATCATCTTAGGACGTGCTATTAACAACTCAACATCGACACTTAACGAGAGATTTGAAAATCTAGCAAGTAATGAGGCTGATTTATCAACTAGATTAGAGACAAAAGGTTTAGAAAAAGAGTTTGTGAAGATAACAGAAAATGCAAATAAATTTATAGAAAAACTACAAATTATCATCAACAACTCTAAGCTAGTCTCTAGTGAAAACTCTACAATTGCAAGTGAGCTTTCATCTACTGCTTTAAGTGTAGGACAAAACTCTGAAAAACAGAGTTCTTTTGTTCATGCAACAGCTAAAAAAGGTAAAGAGCTAAGTGTTGATTTGAATGCTTCTGTTGAAGATGCTAAAAAATCACAACAAGACCTCGCTACTACTAAAAATGAAATGGCAGTTATGACTGAGAAAATTACTCATCTACAAAGTGCTATGCAAGAAACCATAGAAAATGAGTTGTCTTTACAAACAAAGTTATCTCAAGCTTCACAAAATGCAAATGAAGTAAAATCTGTTTTAGAAGTTATCCGAGATATCGCAGACCAAACAAACCTTTTAGCCCTCAATGCAGCCATAGAAGCAGCACGCGCAGGAGAACATGGACGTGGTTTTGCTGTTGTTGCTGATGAAGTGAGAGCTTTGGCTGAGAGAACACAAAAATCTCTAGGCGAGATAGATGCAACGACTAACGTTGTAGTGCAAAGTGTATTAGAAAGTAGCGAAGAGATTAATGCAAATGCAAAAAAAATCGAAAAATTAAGTGATATCTCAAATCAGCTACAAAGCTCTATTCAAAGTGTTGTTAGTGTTCTCTCAAATGCTATCTCTTCAGCTGGCAAATCCGTACAAGAGTATATCCAAACATCACAAAGAGTAAACTCTATCGTAGATGAGATGGAAAATATCAACCAAGTAACAGCTCAAAATGCAAGGTCGATAGAAGAGGTTAGTAGTGCGATTGATCAGCTCAACAATATGACAGAAAAGCTTAACAATGAGCTAATGAAGTTTAAGTCTTAAACCATCTTTTTCAAGGCTGAAGTTCTTAATTTTTCTTAGAAACTCAGCCTTTTCTTTTGTGTCAAAACCATCGCAACATAAGAAAATTTTAATGCCTGTTTTATCTTTATAGAGTATAATTACATACTCATAAGAAGGAGAAAAGGTGCGTATAGTTTTTCTTTTATGTTCTTTTTTGAGCCTTTTTTTTGCTAGTGAATTAATCACTCCTTTGCCTCTTCACATCAACTATGATAAATCCAAAGCAATTTTAGGTAAAAAACTCTTTTTTGACCCTGTGTTAAGTAAAGATAATACTATATCATGTGCACATTGTCACAACTTGCAAGAGGGTGGTGATGATGGTTTGGAAGTTTCTGTTGGGATTGATGGAAAACTTGGCAGTATAAATGCACCAACTGTTTTAAACTCTGTTTACAACATAGCTCAGTTTTGGGATGGAAGGGCAAAAAACCTGCAAGCACAAGCAATAGAGCCGATTCATAATCCAGTAGAAATGGGGATAGAAGATACAAAAGCTTTATTAAAAAAACTTAAAAACAATGGTTATGAAAAGCTTTTTTTTGAGGTTTATACAGATGGCTTGAGTCTTAAAAATCTAGTGGATGCGATAGCTGAGTTTGAAAAAGCTCTTATAACACCAAATAGTAGATTTGATAGATATCTTAAAGGTGAAAGCATTTTAAGCCAAGAGGAACTTTCAGGGTATGAACTTTTTAAATCAATAGGTTGTATTTCCTGTCACAATGGGATTCTTCTAGGTGGCAATTTCTACCAAAAAGTGGGGATTTATGAGCCTTATTATGCTGATGAAAATCTAGGTAGATTTAGTGTTACAAAGCTAGAAGAAGATAAATACTATTTTAAAGTTCCAACTCTTAGAAACATTTCAAAAACAGCACCGTATCTTCATCATGGTAAAGTTACTTCTTTGAAAGATACTATACAGATTATGGCTTACCATCAATTAGGAAGAGAGCTAGAAACATTAGAGAGAGATTTGATTTACAAGTTTTTACTTACTTTAGATGGGGACATTCCCGAGATATTAAATGAAAAATAGATATTTAAGAAATTTTTTTCTCTTGATGATAATTTTACTGGTAGTTACTTTTGGATTTTCTATCTATAAAGTAAACAAAGACATAGTAGATAAATCAAAGTGGATAGATAAAATTTATAATTTAAAGCTTATAAACAACGATATAAATACACTTATAACACGCCCAACAGGTTTTTATAATTATGATGCATCAAGAGAGTTGATTCATAATCTACACCAACTTTTTGAAGACTTTGAACAAGATGAGGTTATACGCGAGTTTTTATATGATAGTGAGCATTATCTTGTTTATAAAAGAACAAAGGAGATGTTTGAGATAAAAGAGAGATATATTCACATCTTTACTTCTTCAAATTCAGTTTTAAACTATGCTATGCGTGTTTTAACAACAATCATCACACAAATGCCCCAAAACCATTACAAGCAAGACCTCATCAAATTGCATAGTCATCTTGTCTTAATGGGTATGGGTTCTGATAGCTCATTAGATGAGATAAAAAGCTTACATGTAAAACTTCAAAATGATTTAAAAAAAGAGTCTTCTTCGCATATTAAACTTTATATTTCACATGTGGGAATCTTGATAGAGAATTTTTCTAAACTTATAAACCTTTATGAAGAAAATAAAAAGCTTCAAATTGAGAAGAATATCAATCAACTCATTTTATACGTTAAAGAGTATGCGAATGTCCAAATAAAAAGGTTAAATAGTTTGATGGGTGTTTTGGTGTTTAGTATTTTTCTTTTAATACTTTTTTTGATTTGGCTTTTAAATAAAAAGATACGTCAAGAGATTGATCTGGAGATGTTTAAAAAAGCCATTAAAGATAGTGACAATCACATAGTGATAACCGATGCAAAACACCATATAGAGTTTGCAAATGATAAATTGTTAGAAAGTTCTAATTTTAAACTTGAAGAGATTTTAGGAAAAACACCAGCTATCATGCAATCAGGGTTACATACGCAAGAGTTTTATGAAGAGTTGCATCAAACTATCTCTAGTGGTAAAAGATGGGTAGGAGAGTTTATCAACAAAGATGCCCATGGAAATCTTCGCTATGAGAAAGCTTCTATCAGTCCTGTTTTTGATGAGCATAAAAAAATAACCCACTATATAGCCATCAAGCTTGATGTAACAGCAGATAAATTGCACCAAAAAGAGATAGAAGAGAAAAATGCGGAGATACAAAAGCGGTATTATACAGACTATTTAACAGGGCTTAGAAACAGAAATTGTTTGATGGGAAAATTAGATAAAGAGATTGAAGGTCGTCTTTATTATATCAATATCAATGATTTTACACAGGTAAAGACATTTTATGGGATGAAAAACTCTGATGAGATTATTAAAAAATTAGCAAAAGTTTTAGAAGAGTTTTCAAACAACCAACTTACCTGTGGAAGTTATCTCTTTAGGATTAAATTTGACGAGTTTTGTTTGTGGTGTAAAGAAGAAAATATGCTTCCAAAGCGTTTGATGAAAAAACTACACACTTACATAAAACATAATGAATTTATCATCGATAATACCCCTATGAATCTTGATATAACGATAGGATGCTCTAAAAATATAGATGCAAAAAATACAAACAGATATATCGAAGCAGAGATTGCACACCATAACGCTAGATTAGAAAATGTCAATTATATGATATATCAAGAACAAAACAGAGTTGAAGAGCTTTATGGTAAAAATCTCCAAACCATAAAACTGATACAAGAGGCTCTTGCTGAAGATAGAGTTGTTATCTATTTACAGCCTATTTATCATCTACCGTCAAACACTGTTTACATGTACGAAGTTTTAGTGCGTATACAAGATGAACAGATAATGAGCCCAGATATGTTTTTAGAAACTTCGAAAATGTCAAAATACTACCATAAAATCATGAGGACAGTTATCAAAAAAACTTTTGCCCTCATGCGAAAAAATAGAGACAAAAGGTTTTCGGTTAATTTTTCATATATAGACTTTACAAATGAAGCGACAATGAGTTGTCTGTTTGAAGAGTTGTTAAAATGCAAAGCACCCCAAAATCTCACTTTAGAAATCTTAGAGAGCGAAAATATCCAAGATTATGGGATGATTAAAGAAAAAATATTGCAGATAAAGAAATTTGGCTGTCAAATTAGTATAGATGATTTTGGTGCAGGTCATTCAAACTACTATCGCTTATCACAGCTTGATGTTGATTATATCAAGATTGATGGAAATATCATTAAAAACTTAGACAAAGACACTTTTTCGATGCAAGTGATACAAAGTATAGTTGATTTTGCAAAAAAATCAGAGTATCCTGTGGTTGCAGAATATGTTCATTCTGAAAAAATTTTAGATATCATTAGGGAGTGCGGTATAGAGTATGCGCAAGGATACTATTTTGCACAACCTAAATTACCTTCGGAGATATTATGAGTGAAATTATCTATTTGAATGGAAGTTTTCTAAACCAAAAAGATGCAAAGATATCAGTCTTTGATAGAGGTTTTTTGTTTGGAGATGGAGTTTATGAGGTTGTTCCTGTTATAGATGGAGTGATTATCGAGATTGAGCCATTTTTTGAGAGATTTGAAAGAAGTTTACATGAGATAGGTCTTTTTTTGCCTCTATCTAAAGATAAATTTCTTCAAATGCTCCAATCACTTGTCTTAAAAAATAATCTAAAAGAGGGTGGTATCTATACACAAATTACAAGAGGTGTTGCACCTAGAGAATTTGCTTTTCCAAAAGATACTATGCCAACTTCGATGGCTTTTTGTTTTGAAAAAGAGATTATCGATAACCCAAAAGCAAAAAGTGGCGTGAGTGTTGTGAGTGTAGAAGATATACGCTGGAAGAGGAGGGATATCAAATCTATCTCTTTACTAGGACAATGTTTGGCCAAAGAACAAAGTGTACAAGAGGGTGCTTATGAAGGCTGGATGGTTGAAGATGGTTTAGTGACTGAGGGTACAGCTTCTACTGCTTATATCGTTAAGAATGGAGTGATTATCACTCGTGAACTTTCTCATTCTGTTTTGCCAGGCATTAGAAGAAAAATCCTTTTACAAATCGCTCAAGAACATGGAGTAAAAGTGGAGCTAAGACCTTTTAGTCTTATAGAAGCTTATAGTGCAGATGAAGCTTTTTTATCAAGTGCAACTAATTTTATCTTACCGATTGTACAAGTAGATGGAAACAAGATAGGCGATGGGAAACCAGGAGTTATCTGCAACAAATTAAGAGAACTTTATATCCAACACGCTTTAGATGAAGTAAAAAAGTAATTTTAAAAAGATGATAAGTATTGATTTGGGTTCAAATACCCTAAGAATTGTGGAGTTTGATTGTAGAACAAAAAAAAGAGTAAAAGAGTTTGAAAAAGTTGTACGAACAGCCCATAATCTTCATAAAACAGGCTTTATCTGTGAAAGTTCAATCCAAAGAATTTTAGAAGCACTCAAAGAAGCAGATAAACTGTTTGATTTTAAATCACACCAACATATTTTTGCTGTTACAACTGAAGCGATGCGAAGAGCGAGTAATGCTTTAGCTATCAAAACTCTTATCAAAGAAAAGTTTGATATCGACTTTGAGATTATAAGCGGTATGCAAGAGGCTAGATTGACTCTTCTTGGGATTGAACATGGACTAAAAGAGGCTCAAATAAACCTTCAAAACTATATCTTGATGGATTTAGGGGGAGCTTCAACAGAGATTAGCTTTGTTTCTCCCTCTGAAGTTTTATCTCAGAGTTTTTCTTTTGGGATAGTAAGTGTGGCACAAACATATGAAACGTTGGAAAATATTCAAAATTCTATGGATGAAGTATTGAAGCCTTTTTATGAGTATCTTTTAAAAAGTGACATAACTGTTTGTGAGTATCCTCACTTTGTTGCAACGGCGGGGACTCCTACAAGTGTTGCTGCTTTTTTAGAAGGAATTGATTATAAATCTTATAGTTATGAAAAAATCAATGGAAAACGTTTAGATATAGATGATTTTACAAATTCTCTCAATGCACTCTTAAAGCTAGACCCAGAGGAACAAGAGTTTTGGGTTGGGACAAATCGAAGTGATTTGGTTTGCGCTGGCATCTTAATCGTAAAAAGTATCATGCAAATTCTTGATATCAAAGAGTGTATAGTTATAGATAATGGGCTTAGAGAAGGGCTTGCTATATCAAAATGTAACAAAATGCCGATAAAATGAGCTATTAAATACTAATTTTATCTTCATTAGGATAAAATATCAAACTTTTTATTTGTAAAAATCCTTACATGTAAAAACATAAATTTATAGACGAAAGGAGAGGTCATGGAGTTAAACGGTTCGCAAATGGTTATTGAAGCACTGCGAAGGGAGAACGTAAGCGTCGTCTTTGGCTATCCTGGAGGCGCTATAATGAATGTATATGATGAAGTATATAAACAAGATTATTTTCAGCATATTTTAACAAGACATGAACAAGCTGCTATCCATGCAGCTGATGGCTACGCAAGAAGTAGCGGTAAAGTTGGTGTTGCATTTGTTACAAGTGGCCCTGGCTTTACAAACGCCGTCACAGGCTTGGCAACTGCGTATATGGATTCAATTCCTATGGTTGTTATAAGTGGGCAAGTTCCTATCACGATGATTGGTACAGATGCTTTTCAAGAGATAGATGCAGTAGGGATAAGTCGCCCTTGTGTAAAACATAATTATCTAGTTAAAGATATCAAAGATTTACCTCGTATCTTAAAAGAGGCTTTTTATATAGCAAGTTCAGGAAGACCAGGCCCTGTACATGTAGATTTACCAAAAGACATTTCTGCGCAAATAGGCACTTTTGAATATCCAGAAACGATTAAGATGCAAACATATAAGCCAAACTATAAAGGTAATGTTCGTCAAATCAAAAAAGCAGTTGATGCGATAGCAGAATCGAAAAGACCAGTTCTTTATATCGGTGGAGGTGCTATTAGCTCAGGGGCTAGTGAAGTTGTACGTGAATTTGCAAAAATTACTGGAATCCCAGCTGTTGAAACACTTATGGCTCGCGGTGTTATGGGACATGACAATCCACTGCTTCTAGGAATGCTAGGGATGCATGGTTGTTATAGTGCAAACATGGCGATGAGTGAAGCTGATTTGATGATCTCTTTTGGACCAAGATTTGATGATAGAGTTACAGGAAAGTTAAGTGAATTTGCAAAACATGCTAAAATCATCCATGTAGATATAGACCCAAGTAGTATCGGAAAGCTTGTAGATGTTGATTATCCAATCGTTGGTGATTTGAAAAATGTTGTAGAGGGAATGATACCTTTAGCGATTGAAAAAGTTGATGCAAATAAGTTTAAAACTTGGAGAGATTTACTCAATCGCTACAACGAAATTCATCCTTTAAAATATGACGATTCTGCTGAAGTTCTTAAGCCACAGTGGGTTATACAAAGGGTAGGAGAAACTTTAGGAGAAAATGCTTTCATCACCACAGATGTTGGGCAACACCAGATGTGGACAGCACAATTTTATCCTTTTTCTTTCCCTAGACAATTTGTCACAAGTGGCGGACTAGGTACGATGGGTTTTGGTCTTCCAGCAGCGATGGGAGTAAAAAAGGCTATGCCTGAGAAAGTCTCTATCAATTTTACTGGTGATGGTTCAATTTTGATGAATATCCAAGAGCTGATGACTGCGGTTGAAGCAAATATCCCAGTAATTAATATCATCTTAAATAACCAATATCTAGGTATGGTTAGACAATGGCAAACATTTTTCTATGATAAACGTTACTCCTCAACGGATATCAACATGCAACCAGATTTTGTGAAACTTGTAGAGAGTTTTGGTGGAGTTGGATTTAGAGTCAAAACGAAAGAGGAGTTTGATAAAGCTTTAGATGAAGCGATTAAATCAAACCGTATAGCGATGATTGATGTCAATATAGACAGAATGGAAAATGTTCTTCCAATGGTTCCAGCAGGCGGTACACTATACAATATGATGCTTGAGTACAAGGAGTAGAGAAATGGAAAATGCAAGAAGAGTTTTATCAGTTGTTGTACTTAATGAAGATGGTGTACTCTCAAGAATCTCTGGACTTTTTGCTGGACGTGGATATAACATAGATACTCTAACAGTTGCTCCTGTTCCAAGTACAAATCTCTCTCGTCTAACGATAGTCACCTCTGGAAATAGTAGAGTTTTAGAACAGATTGTAAAGCAGTTACATAAATTAATCCCTACTTATAAAGTTATCGAATCTAACGAATTTGTAGAAAAAGAGATGGCACTTGTAAAAATCCCATTAAGTGAAGATTTTAGTGGATTAGATATGCTGCTTAAGGCTTATAATGGAACTATTGCAAGCAGTGGAGATGATTTTATCGTTGCTATGGTTGCAGATGATGCTAATCGTGTAGAAAACTTTTTAAAAGCAGTGAAAAAATACAATCCAACAGATGTAGTACGTGGTGGTTCTGTTGCTATGGATGTGTGATGAAAATCAGCGTATTAGCTAAGAATATAGGTATAGATATAGAAGCGAATGAGTTAGAAATAACTTCATTCGCGACTTTGGATAAAGCAGATAAAAATCAAATAGCATATATCGATGATATAAAGTTTATAAATTTACTCAAAGAGACAAAAGCAGGGGCAGTTTTACTTAAAGAAGAGTTTTTGTATGCGCTTCCACAATCAAGTATCGCCCTTGTTTCAAAAAATCCTCATTTATCTATGGCGTATGCTAGTAAGTACTTTGCAAAAGAGCCTTTTGTTGATACTAATACAAATAAACAGATAGCTTCAAGTGCAAAAATCTCACAAAAATCTGTTATTTGTGATAATGTTATCATTGAAGATAATGTACGAGTAATGGCAGGAGCAGTGATTGGTGCAAATGTCAAAATCGGTAAAGATAGTATTATCTATCCAAATGTAACTGTTTATGATGATACTATCATCGGCGAAAGATGCATTTTACATGCAGGAAGTTGTATAGGTTGTGATGGCTATGGTTATGTTCCAACTGCACAAGGTGAGCATATCAAAATTTATCATTTTGGAAATGTTGTCATCGAAGATGATGTTGAAATCGGTGCAAATACGACGATTGATAGAGCTGTATTTGCTTCAACTATCGTAGGTGCTGGAACAAAAATTGATAACTTAGTACAGATAGCACATAATTGTGAATTAGGTTCTAGATGTATCATCGTTTCTCAAACAGGAATTTCTGGTTCAACAAAACTAGGAAGAAATGTTATAATGGGCGGTCAGAGTGCAACAGCAGGACATCTTTCAATCGGTGATTTTGCAACCGTAGCAGCAAGAGGTGGTGTTACAAAGTCAATCGAAGGCGGAAAAACATATGCCGGATTTCCGCTTGTTTTACATAAAGAGTGGTTAAAAGCTCAAGTAAAAATGGCAAAATTTTTTAAAGCATATAAATAACAAGGAGTCAACTATAAAGAAAC
>DLUF01000016.1 GCA_002742765.1 Sulfurospirillum sp. UBA12182
TTCTAAGAAAGCGACACTTTGTTCAAATTGCTCTTTACTTATCATTTTAGCCATTGCACAACAAGCAATACGAGGCATAAAAACTCTCTTTGAGGGCGCAAGTATCTTCACACTTTGCCCCATAAATCCAACACCACAAAAAATCAAATTTGGATTTTCATCACGCGCAGCAAACTTTGCAAGTTCGAGTGAATCTCCCGTAAAATCTGCTAACTCATAAACTTCATCTTTTTGATAAAAATGCGCAACAATCGTTACATGTAACTCTTTTTTTAGCTCTAATATCTCTTTTTTTAGCTCTGCATTACTCAATGCATAATCCTTTTTCCCTATTTTATAAAGCTTAGCATTATAACAAATTAAGTATAATATATCCACTTTATTTGAAAAAGGAATTTTGTGGAATTTTTGTTTAATATCAATGTAATTTTTTACATTATTGCTTATCTTGTGGGAGGAATCCCTTTTGGTCTTATCCTAGCTAAAAAGTTCGCTGGTGCTGATATCAGAGAGAGTGGAAGTGGTAGCATAGGTGCTACAAACGTTCTAAGAGTGCTTAAAGAGTCTAATCCTTCATTAGCAAAAAAACTAGCCATCACTACTCTTATCTTAGATGCTTTAAAAGGCATAGTTGTTTTGTTTATTGCAAATAACATTTTTGTTCTTACAGACGCTACTTTGTGGATGATAGCTGTTTTAAGTGTTATTGGACACTGTTATAGTCCTTTTTTAAAGTTTGAAGGAGGCAAAGGAGTTGCTACAGGAATGGGGGTTATGTTATTTATGCTTCCTGTTGAGACTCTTATAGCAGCTGCTGCGTGGTTTATCGCTGCTAAAACTCTGAAAATTTCTTCGATTTCTTCACTTATAGGTCTTTTGAGTTTAATTATAGCTTCGTATATCTTACACTACGATATTCCAGCTATAAAGACACATGCTCCGATTTTTATCATTGCTTTTGTGATCGTATATAAGCATATCCCAAACATCATGCGTCTTTTAAGCAAAGAAGAGAAGCAAGTTGTATAAAATATACATCGAAAATTTAACTTTTCCCACTATCATAGGCATTTTAGAAGAGGAGAGACATACTCCTCAAAATGTCATTGTTAATTTACATGTAGAATATGAAGGTTCTTCTTTTCTAAATTATGCCACGATTTGTGAATTTATTGAAAATGATATGAAAAAAAATAGCTATTTACTTATAGAAGATGCACTAGAGATTATCTCTAAAAACTTACACTCAAAATTCCCACAAATTCAATCAACTCTTTTAAAAATCACTAAACCTGACATTATAAAAAATGCTCAAGTTTCTGTCGAGCTATATAGAAAATATTAAATTTTTATTAAAATAACTTTAAATCTAGCTAAAATTATGATATAATCTCGCTTAAATTTGAAACCCCAAGGAAAAAATGATGCGAATTTTAATCGTTGAAGATGAAGTAACTTTAAACAAAACCATAGCAGAAGGACTTCAAGAATTCGGCTATCAAACAGATAGTTCAGAAAATTTTAAAGATGCAGAATACTATATAGGCATTAGAAATTATGATTTAGTTTTAACAGATTGGATGTTGCCAGATGGTGATGGTGTAGATTTGATAAGTTTAATCAAACAAAAATCTCCTCGTACTGCTGCTGTTATCCTTTCAGCAAAAGATGATAAAGACAGTGAGATCAAAGCTTTAAAAGCTGGTGCAGATGATTATATTAAAAAACCATTTGATTTTGATATTTTAGTAGCTAGAATTGAAGCACGCCTTAGATTTGGTGGCACAAATGTAATCAAAATAGATGATTTGACAATTGACCCTGATGAAGAAAAAATCACTTATAAAGGTCAAGAAATTGAACTTAAAGGAAAACCTTTTGAAGTTTTAACTCATCTTGCTCGCCATAGTGACCAAATAGTTTCTAAAGAACAACTTCTTGATGCGATTTGGGAAGAACCTGAACTTGTAACTCCAAATGTTATCGAAGTTGCTATAAACCAAATTAGACAAAAAATGGACAAACCTCTTGAAATATCTACAATCGAAACTGTTAGACGTAGAGGTTATAGATTTTGCTTTCCCAAAAAAGTATAAGAAATAAATTTGCGATACAATTAGTGATGGCTTCTGCCACGCTAATTGTTATCTTCTCTGTTATTTTATATAACTACATCAAAATTTCCATCTATGAAGACTTGACAGTTGAACTTACAAAAGAAGCTGTTTTAATAGCAGCAGAACACTCAAGTGCAATGGGACCTTTGAGTGTTGATATCTTTAGACATTCATACAACGCCAAAGATACAGAAATCAATATCGTTTTACGTGTAGATAAAAAACATGAAATCTCTTTTGAACAAAAAAAAGAGAATGGCAAAAACTATCTTACCATCTTTTATCCATTTGAAAAAAACAAATCAAGTTTTTTAGCTATCACTAAAGATGTCTCAAATACAGATAAACTTTTACACAATATAATGAAAAATGTAATGATAATAAACTTGATAGCTATATTTTTGATTATATTTTATGCTCTTTTACTCTCAAGAATGCTTATAATTCCTATCCATTCACTTACAACAAAACTAGCTAGTATGGATGAAAACTTTTTTCAATCAATCAATACAAGTAACATACCGATTGAGTTTAAACCTTTGGCAATATCGATTAATAAGCTTGTAGATCGAATTCACAACTTTGTAAAATACCAAAAAGAGCTCTTCATAGGTACAGCTCATGAACTTAAAACTCCTCTTGCTGTGATAAAAACAAAAAATGAAGTCACTCTTTTAAAACCAAGAGAGAGTGAAAAGTATATCGAAGCTCTCAAACAAACGAACCAAAGCATAGATGAGATGAATAAAATGATAAGCAGTATCTTAGAAATTGGTCGTCAAGAGGGGGCACAATTTGAACAACCCATAGAGATGGACTTGATTACATTTTTGAGAGAAAAAGCAAATAACTTTAAAATCTTGGCACATCAAGAGAAAAAAATTTTCAATATCAATTTAAGCCCAAAATCTTATCCAATTATTATCCAACCAACTCTGCTTTTACACATTTTGCAAAACTTTGCTCAAAATGCGATTAAATTCACCCTAGAAGGTGGAGAGATAGAACTTAAATCTTATGCAACAAATGAAGGCATTACCATTGAAATTATAGATTCAGGGATAGGGATTGATGAGAGTAAAGATTTATTTGCTCCTTTTAAACGGTATGGAAATAAAACAGGTGCTGGGCTTGGACTTTTTTTAGCTAAAGGAGCTGCTGATGCCATTGGTGCAACTATCAGTTTACAAAATCGAAAAGATGCCCAAGGTACTCTTGCAAGACTTCAAATTCCTCTTTCTTCAAAAAAAATCTCCAAAAAGGCCACTAAGTGCGATATTTAATTTTAGTTAAAGTATTTTTAGTGTATAAAGTCTCAAATTTTTTTTAAGGTAGCTAAAATGTCACTAATGATAACAGAAGAGTGCATCGCCTGTGATGCTTGTAGAGATGAGTGTCCAAACTATGCTATTGAAGAGGCTGATCCAATTTATATAATTGATCCTGATGTTTGTACAGAATGTGTTGGTCACTATGATGAACCTGCTTGTGTTTCTGTTTGTCCTGTTGATTGTATAGAACCTGATCCTGACAATGTTGAGACTATTGCAGAGCTAAAACTCAAATACGACCAACTTACAAGCGAAGAATAGTGGCGAAAAGAACGGCTATTATCGATATCGGTTCAAACTCAGCCAGAATGGTTGTATTTGAAAAAAGTAGCCGTTATGCCTTCCACCTTATCAAAGAGGTAAAAAGTAGGATAAGGATTGGTGAAGGTGCTTATGATAAAGAAGGTTATCTTCAGTTAGAACCTATGCAAAGAGGTTTTAATGCTCTTGAAAATTTCGTACATATCATAAAAAATTTAAAATGTAACAAAACACTCTGTGTTGCTACATCAGCTCTCAGAGATGCCCCTAATGCACACATTTTTATACAAAAAATTAGACAAGATTTAGGTTTACATGTAAGAATTATTGATGGAGATAAAGAGGCTTATTACGGAGCTTTATCTGCTATTAATTTTTTAAAACCTTTTGAAGAAGCCACTACGATAGATATCGGCGGGGGTTCAACTGAACTTGCAAAAATCGTTCATGGCAATGTCATTAAAACCATCTCTATAAATCTAGGAACTGTTCGTTTAAAAGAACTCTTCTTTGATAAAAAAGCTTCTAAAGAGAGTATTAAAGAGTATATCTACTCACAAATTCAGAATATCCCAAATGAATTTAAATCAAATAATTTGATTGTTATTGGAGGAACATTAAGAGCCTTATCTCAAGCAATTATGGATAAAAAGAACTATCCTTTAAAAACAGTTCACTCTTTTGAATATCAACTACAAGAGCATCAAGATTTCATTGAAAAAATAATCCATAGTGATGTTTTTGATTTAAAAGATTTTTCTATTAGAAAAGATCGCTATGACACGATGAGAGAAGGTTGTGCTATCTTTTACGAAACTGCAAAATTTTTAGAAGCCTCTCATATCATTACAAATGGTACAGGTGTTAGAGAGGGTGTCTTCTTAGAAGATTTGCTCCGTAGCTCAAATAGTAGATTTCCAACGAATTTTTATCCTAGTGTTAGAAGTTTATCCGATAGATTTGATTTGGAAAAAGAAAACAGTAGATATATAAGCAAAATTGCTCTTGAACTTTTTGATACACTTCATTATATCCATCAAATTGATCACAAATACAAAAAAGAGCTTTCTATCGCTTGTAAGCTTCATTCTATTGGAAGAAGTCTTAGTTTTTATCAAGAACACCTTCATAGTTTTTACTTTATTTTAAACAATCTTAACTACAACTTCTCACATAAAGAAAAAGTACTCATAGCTATCTTAGTAAAATACCATACAAAAAAACTTCCTAGTTTTGAAGATATGCTCTCTTACGATGAACTTTTACCAGATATCCAAATCGTAAACTGGCTTAGTTTTATCATCTCACTTGCAAAATGTCTAAATATAAGTTTAGCCAAAGCAAAACTAGAAATGAAATATGAAAACCATACACTGAAGATAAAAAGTAAAGAGAGTTTATATATCTCAAAAGAGTGCATAAAGAAGCTGATTAAACCAGCCTCTTTTGCGATAGTAATAGAGAAGGAAGACTAGAACTGTCTTCCCATCGTAAATTCAAAACTTGCTGTTCTATCCCCACTCTTTTCCATAAGAGGTTTTGAGAAAATTAGTAAAATTGGTCCCATTGGTGAAACCCATTCTAAGTTAAATCCTGTACCAGCTCTTTTAATGTCTAAATCATCTTCTCCAATCATCCCATAATCGAAGAAAATTGCCCCACGCATTTTTAATCTATCAATAAGAGGAAAACTAGCTTCGATAGAGTTGGCAAACATCATAGTACCTCCAATCAAATCTCCATTTGCATCTTTTGGAGATATAGAGCTTGACTCGTAGCCTCTAATCGTACTAATTCCTCCCATATATATTTTTTCACCTGGAGGTAATTCACCATTATCGGTAACATGCTGTGCTTTTATACGATATCTTAAAATCAAATCATAATCTATAACATCTTCTAAACCATAAAAATAGCTAAATTTTGCAGTAGTTTTTGTAAACTTAGAATCACCACCTAAACCAGCTATTTCTACTCCTAAGCTTGCACTAATACCTTTCCTTGGGAGATAATAATCATCAGTATTATTAAAAGAAACTGAAGGAATAATTGAACTTTTTAGTGCGGAATAACCATTTGGATAATAGTTTTTCCAAAAATCACTAAAATCTTCATATTCTGAATCTTCTAAAATATACCCTAAAGAAGCGTGAAAATATCTACCTAGTTTTCTACCCGCCGTTAAACTAAAACCCACTCTTTTTTCATCATAATCATAATAATCACTATCTTGTGAGTAAACACTTCCACTAAGAGAGTACAAAGAGTCCCAAACTCTAGGGTTCGTCAAAGAAATTCTTCCTGTTAATTCTTTATCACTTCTTTCAACATCTACACCAGCCTTTAAACCACTTCCGAAAATATTACTATCTGAGAGGTTTGCATTTAATAACAGTCCATCACTACTTCCATAACCAATACCACCACCAATAGCTCCTGTACTTGCCTCTTTTACATGTACAATTAAATCTATCTTATCATTTGCAACTCTTTTTTCTTCTATTTCAACATCTTCAAAATAGCTTGTTCTCTTTAGTGCGCCTATACTATCATCCATATCTGTTTGTGAATACAAATCACCATGAGATAAGTAAACTTCTCTTCTTACAACTCTATCTATGGTTCTTGTATTTCCAGAAATTCGTACATCATTTATATAAACTTTTTGACCTGGAATAATCTTTAGCGTGATATCAGTAATCGCTTTTTCTTTATCACTCTTAATATCTGGTAAAACCTTAACGTATGCATATCCTAAATCTGCGATGATATTTCTAACTTTTTTGATATCTTTTCTCAAACGGTTTACATTGAAAACTTGTCCTTTTTGTAAGACAAATTCTTCCAAAACTTCTTCAGGATTGATAAGACCCTCAGGAACATCGAAACTAATCTCTCCGACTTTATACTGCTGTCCTTCAGAAATGTTATAAGTAAGTTTGGCAGTATAGCTATCCATGTAAGCTCTTAGATAAGGACTACTTACTACTACATCCATATATCCGTTTTGCATATATGCATCTTTAATTCTTTCACTATCGTATTCTAAATCTGCAAGACGTAGTTTTCCGTCATTAAAACCCCACATCCAAGGCAACCACTCTGGTTCTTTGTTGGCTACAAAAGGCTCTATATCAGAATAATCTAAATTCTCTGCCCCACATAGCTCGATACTTTGGATAAAAATCTCTTCTCCCCTATTAATTATGAATTCAAGAGCTAAAGAGTCTTCATTTAATTTTTTTTCATCGACTTCTACAACAGTATCAAAGTAGCCTTTCATCTCATAATGCTTAATAATCTTTAGCTTTGATAATTCTGCTTTTTCTTTATCAAAAACTTCCCCTTTTTTGATACCAATAATTTCAAGAATTTCTTCTTTATCATTTTCGCCTATTCCTGTTGCTTCAACATTGGCAATTGTTGGTTTTTCTTTGAAGTGAAAAATTAGTTTGCCACCCGTTGCATCTTCAACCCAAATATCATCAAAATATTTTTGTTTATAGAGCGTTTTGATAGCTTGATCTATCATTTCTATATCTACTGTGTCTCCTGATGAAATACCTATCATCTCAGAAGCAACCTCAGGAGAGAGATGAATCAATCCTTTAAACTCTAGGCTCTCAACAACAGCCCCATATACAGAAGATACAGCTATCAAACCAGCCACCAACAATTTCTTCATTTAAAGTCCTAATTTTGTTTTTTTAATAAAGTAGTTATAATACCATCTTTAGAATTAATTATCATTAAATTAGGATTTAAAATATGAAAGTAGGGATAATCGGCTTAGGTCTCATGGGAGGTTCTTTAGGACTTGCTTTACAAGAAACCAAACTTGTTTCGCACATCTTAGGTTTTAGTAGAAACTTAAAAACTTGTGAAGAAGCCTTAGAACTAGGACTTGTGCATGAAATCGCATCTTTTGAAGAGATTAAAGCTTGTGATATTATCTTTTTAGCTATACCTGTTGAAGCCATTATCACAACACTACAAGCCTTAGAAGACGTTAGTGAAAACACAACGATAGTAGATTTAGGAAGTACAAAAGAAGAGATTATCAAAAATATTCCAACTAAGATAAGAGGCAATTTCGTAGCAGCCCATCCTATGTGTGGAACAGAAAAATTTGGACCAAGTGCTGCTTTTAAAACACTCTACCAAAATCAAATTGTTGTTTTTTGTGACACTGCTAATAGCGGAGATTTTCACAAAGATAGAGCCACACAAATCTTCTCACATATCGGCATGAAAATCGTTTTTATGGATGCAAAATCACATGATAAAAGAGTTTCTCTCATCTCTCATATGCCTCATGTCATCAGTTACTCCCTTGCAAATAGTGTTATCTCTCAAGAAGACCCAAAAGGCATTTTACTTCTTGCAGCTGGTGGTTTTCGGGGTATGAGTAGGCTAGCAAAAAGTTCACCTACTATGTGGGGAGATATTTTCAAACAAAATCGCGAAAATCTTTTAGCCTCAATCGAACTTTTTGAAGAGGAACTTAAAAAATCAAAGAAGATGATAGAAGAACATAAGTGGGAAGAGTTAGAAGAGTGGATGGCAAATGCCACTACTCTTCATACGATTTTATAAACTTTTTTATCTTTTTTCTATCAAGAGGGGTTTTTGTTTTTCCATACAAATACTCCTCTATCTCTTTTATATACTCTTTTGCCTGGGCTGTTTGGATCGTAAGTAGCTTTTTTAACATCTCTTTTTCGTTTTTAAAATCTTCTTTTCTTTTCCATCTTAAAAATGCCCTTTTTTTGTACATTATTAGTGATAAGATAGATAATAAAATGCCGCTTATCACTCCATAAAGAAAGTACTCTTTTGTATGTACCTCTTTTATAACAACTTTTTCTTTCGCAACAGGGCTTAAAAACAACTCTTTTTCAACATTTTTTTTACTCACTTCAATATCTATTCTTTGCGTTACAATCTTTTTGAGTTTATTCTCTTTTTGGCTGTAAAATAAAAACTCTATCGGTTCTATAACAAAATTCTTATCATAAGTTAGAGAAAATTTTTTCTCATAAAATCCTTCTAAAGTCTTTTCATTAGGTCTTGTTTTTATCTGAGCTTTATCAGAAAAAACCGCAGCTGGAGTTTTGAGAGCAATCTCTCCTATATCATCAAAATTACCATAACCTGAAATTTTTAGTGTAGCATTTATCTGTTCATTCGCTTCTATTTTTCTTTTATCTACCTCTAATTTAATCTCAAAATCACCGACAAATTTTGTATTCTCTAAAGGCTTTACATGTAAAGAAAGCGCATTAGAATATACCTTCTTATATCTTGCGCCTTGAGTTACCATCCCGAAGATATCTGTTTGCATATTTGCCAAACCTATATCTACATGAGCTTTTTCTAACTTTTTTTCACCACTTTTTTGAGGAAACAGTATATAGTTAATCTCATGTACGATAAACTCTCCCTCCTCTTTTGGATCACTTTTTAACCCCTCTTTGACCCAAAAATCATCTAATAAAGGAGGGGAAAATCTAAGATCGACAACTCGTAAATCTTTTCTCATTTTAAAAATAAATTTTAAAGGCACTGCTTCATTTTCATAAACCTCTCTTTTCCCAAGCTCCATCACAAGAGAGTAGGCACTATTTGTGATATCACTTTTTTTTACATGTAAGAAAAGCTCTTGTGTTTTTTCGATATTTCCATCTACCTTTAACTCAAATGAAGGAATTTTCATGTCAGCATTTGGATAAAAATAGTAAATTTTTTGTACTTTTTTTGAAAAAGTACCATTGATGATTTGGGTATTTTGTTGCATAGAAGTTGAAGCAATCTCAAAATCTCCAATTTTATTGATTTGAGGGAACTCTACCTTATCTCCACTGGCACTTAAAACCAAAATCGCTCTATCGCCTTCTTGTATATTTTGTGTCTGAAGATACGCTTGCGCGGCAAATGTATATGATACTAAAAGAAAAAAAACTGCTATTTTACCAACTATTTTGAACATCACTATTCCTATTTTTTTCCATTATAAGAGGCTGTGTTTTTAACTCTTTATTTTGCATCAATTTTTCCCATTTTTGTGCTTCACTCTCACTCATCTGTTTCTCTTCCTTTTTATCTGAAGCTGCTTGGTCGCTCTTGTTTTCTTGTTTTTGATTGTTTTTCTTTTCTTCTTTATTTTTTTGCTTTTGAGAATTGTTTTGGTCTTTTTTGTCTTTATTTTGCTTTTTTAACAATTCAAGATTAAACTTTGTATCTTCATCATACTTTTGTTTTAAAGCTTCCTCATAGCTTTTTATAGCTTTTTCATACTCTTTTGTTTGTACATAAGAGTTACCAAGATTGTGAAGTCGTTGCATCTCTTTTGTTTTATCTTCAAACTTCAAACCCTCATAAATCTTTTGTGCTTTTTGAAACTCTTTTTGCTTATAAAGTGCATTTGCTTCATTATATAAAGCCTCTTTATTTTGTAGTTTTGAAAACTCCTTTGCTGCTTGTTCATACTCTTTAGCTTTATAACTCTCATTAGCTTTTTTTAGATGATAAAAATCAAAAAGACCAGCTTGAACATCTTTACATGTAAAGAGTAAAAGAAAAATAAAAAAGAATCTAGGAGCATTAAAAGAGAAAAAAACTAAAACAAAACTCACAATCAAAGGATAGATAAAAAGCTCTTTTGCTCCTTCTAACTTATCATGCTTCATTTTGATTTTTTTGCTTACTTTTTTGATTGAGTCTAAAAATTTCTGCGTATCTACGCTTACGTTAGAGACACTCAGATAAGCTCCGCCACTTTGTTTTGCTAAAGCTAAAACAGCATCATCTCTTTTTGATATGACGATATTTCCTTCTTTATCTTTTATTAATTCTGTATCTTTGTTATAAATCACATCACCCTTGCTCGTTCCAATATTTAAGACATGAACTCTTAAATTTTTTTCTTCGATAAAATCTAAACTCTCTTGTATCAAGCCATCTGCTCCATCACTTAGAAGCAATATCTCTGCGTCTTGGGCATCTTTTAACTTTTGTGTTGCACGAAGAGCTGAAACTATGAGACTACCTTGTGTAGTTAAGTACTCTGGGTTAAGATGCTCTACTAAAAACTCTATACTCTTTGCATCTTTAGAAAAAGGGGTTACCAAAAAAGCATCTTGACTAAAAGCTAAAACTGCAACATTTGCTTCTGGAAACTCTTGAAGCACTTTTGAAACAAACGCTTTTGCATACTCTAGTCTTGAGGGAAATAGATCTTTTACGCTCATTGATTTTGATACATCTATAAGAACTATAAGATTAAAACCTTCTATATCCTCTTTTGTTACATTCTCATCTAAAATCACAGGTCTAGCAAGAGCTACTACCATAAAAGCTAAAGCCAAAACTAGTAGTGCCAATCTTCTTTTATAGTTTAAAAAAGTGCCACTTTTTACAAAAACCCTCTCTCTTACCTCCTTAGAAAAGATATCTTCTATATTAAGACTTTTCATTTTCATAACTAGTATCAAAAGAGGTACTACAAGCACTAAAAATAGAAGATACCACTGTTGTGCAAAACTTATCATACGCTTCTCCTTTTTAGTAAAAGAAGGTAAAAAAGAAAACTAAAAAGTGATATAAAAAGAAAATATGAATACCAATAATCTATATGAAACTGGCTTTTTGTCTCTAATTTACTGAGTTGAATTTTATCAATCTCTTCATAGACTTTAGAGAGTTCTGAAACATCTTTTGCATGAAAAAATTTTCCGCCACTTTGTGTTGCAATGAGTTTTAAACTCTCTTTATCAAACTCACCTTCTCTTCCAAGCCCTATGGTAAAAACTTTTAAATTTTCACTTTTTATAGCTCTTAAAGCAACCTCCAAAGGGATATTTCCAGAGGTATTAAATCCATCTGTTAGTAAAATAGCAACTTTTTGTTTTGCTTTAGACTCTTTTAAAAGCCTTGTACTTAAAAATAGAGCATCATACATAGCAGTTTTATCTCCAGCCACTCCTTGTTGTATATGCTTTAAAATCTCTGTCGTACTTTTATTATCGAAACTTAGAGGTGTTGCTACATAGGCAAAATCACCAAATACGATGACACCTACGTGGTCATTTACTCTTTTTTTGATATATTCTGAAGCTATCTGTTTTGCTTTTTCAAACTTCTGGCTTGGTGCATCTGCTCCAAAAAATCCTCTTGAAGTTCTAATCATAGATTCACTTGTATCCAGAAGCATTACCACAGCATGAGCAGGTTTTGTCGATGTTTTTGCCTCTTTGAAGATAGGTGAAGCTAAAGCTATGATGAGAGAAAAAATACCAAGCCATTTAAAAAATTTTAAAACAGATTCTTGAGTTAATATCTGCTTTTTATCTTCAAAAAGAAAAAAATATATCTGTGCATTTTTAGGTTTACATACAAAAGAACATACGATAAAAAGAGGGATTAATAAAAAAGCATAAGGATATTCAAACTCCATACTTTACCCTTAACTCTTCGATTTTTTCTTTTTCCGTCTGGCTTAAAGGTATCACCTCTTTTTTGTATTTATATTTTTTCAGTGACTCTAGCAAATCTTCATACTCTTTTTCATCAATCTCTAAAATGGGCAGAAGAGAACTTAGTGTATATGCACACTCTTTTGAATTTTGAAGATTGATAGAAGAGAGCTCTTTTCTTGCAAACTCTTTTAGATTTAAGCCTCTTTTTTTACGTCTATAAAACTTTTTTATCGCAAGCACTAAAAGAGTCAACAAAAAAGCTATCAGAGCTACGAGCATATAAAAAGAATATTCTGTAATTATCATTAACTCTTTTATATCTTTTAACTCTTCCAAGACCATCCTTTAAGAGATTTTTCTATCTTTTGGTAGATATTTTCATATGTGAAAATATCGATTACTTCTATACGCAATCTTTTTAGATACTCTCCTACATGTAAATCATGCCTACGTAGTTTTTCTTTATATTTTTTTGCAAAGTATTTATCAAATGAGATGTGGGAATTTTTCATTGAAATAGGATTTAAAACGTCAATTTCTCCTCTAAAAGAGGGGTTGTTTTCGAAGATATCTCTCACTCTTATAAGTACAATTTCATGTTTTTTAGCAGCACTTTTTATCTTTGGCAATTCAAAAAAATCACCAATCAAAAAGACTAAAGAACGCTTTTGTTTCAAAAGATAGCTGTTTAAAAAAGAGTAATCAACACTCTTTCCTTTTAAATCTTTTTTTAAAAAATTTTCAATAGTTTTTAAAAGTATACTCTTCGTTTTTTTTGTATGAAAACTCTCTAAAACCTTCTCACCTACAAGTGAGTAACTAACACTTTGCGCATCTTTGATAGCACTAAATCCCAAAAGAGCCAAAACCTCTGCTATAACGTCTTGTTTAAATCTTTTTGTTCCAAAATGCAAACTTCCACTAGCGCAAACAACAAGGTGTACATGTACATCTTTGCTCTCATAAAAATCTCTTACATGTAACTCATTCTTTTTTGCACTGCTATATGCATCAATTCGTCTGATATTTTGCCCATAAATATAAGGGGAAATCTGAGCAAAATCGTATCCATCGCCCAGTATTTTTGAGTTTTTATTCCCTAATAAATCTCCAAAAATATATTTCTTTGTTTTTAAAACTATTTTATCAAGTGAGAGTTTTTTCATCTTATGGAATTGGTAAAGTTTGAATGATTTTATCTATAACCATATCTGTACTTATCTCGTCCGCTTCAGCCTCATATCCAAGTATAATTCTGTGTCTTAAAACCTCTTTTGCAACACTCATAACATCAACAGGAGTAACATAGTCTCTTTCTTGTATCAATGCTTTTGCTTTTGAGAGTTTAAACAAATCTATACTTCCTCTAGGGCTTGCGCCAAAACGTATAAAATCTTTTAACTCACTCAGTCCATAATCTTGCGGATTACGGGTTGCAAAGATTATATCAGCCATATAGCTTGCAACTTCTTTGTCTACATGTACACTCTTGAGCTCTTTTTTGAGTATATCTAACTCCTCTTTGCTAAGTACAGGAGAGATTTGTTCAAATGTATTATTTGCAACTTTATATGCTATTTGCATCTCCTCTTCTTTAGAGTTATACCCTATGAGTATCTTCATCATAAATCTATCGAGCTGGGCTTCTGGTAACGAGTATGTTCCTTCAGATTCTAGTGGATTTTGCGTTGCTAAAACAAAAAAAGGCTTTGGAAGTGGATAAGATTCTTGAGCAAGTGTTACTTGCCTCTCTTGCATAGCTTCAAGGAGTGCTGATTGAACCTTCGCTGGCGCTCTGTTTATCTCATCGGCAAGCAAGAGATTTGTAAAAACAGGTCCTTTTTTAACCTCAAATATAGATTCTTTTGGATTATATATTTGCGCTCCAACGATATCACTAGGCAATAAATCAGGGGTAAATTGAACTCGACCAAAATCAAGTCCTAAAGCTTTCGATAAAGAGTTTATAATCGTAGTTTTAGCAAGTCCAGGGACACCTTCTATAAGCACATGCCCTTCGCAAAGAAGTGCTAAGAGTAAGGATTCTAAGATATCCTCATGTCCAACAATAACTTTTGATAATTCATTTTTTACTTCTTGTAACTTTTCTTGCATCGATACTTTCCCTTAAAAAAAAGAAAATTGTATTAAATAAGAGTAAATAAAAAGTTAAAAGTTAATTTCCAGCAAATCTAACAAGGGCACTACCCCAAGTAAATCCACCACCAAAAGCATCTAGTAACATCAAATCACCTTTTTTGATTTGACCACTTTCGTATAAATCATTCATTGCCATTGGGATTGAAGCTGAAGAAGTATTGCCATACTTTTCAACACTTAAAGCTGTTTTTTCTACTGGAAAATCAAGCTTTGTTCTTACTGCTTCGATAATTCTATAATTGGCTTGATGCGGTATAAAAACGTCTACATCTTTTGAAGTCAATGAGTTTTTCTCTAAAATCGCAACAACATCACTGGTTAAAGTTTTTACTGCAACTTTAAAAACTTCATTGCCTTTCATTTTCATATACTGGAGATTTTGTTCAAGATTTTCTTTTCTGATAGGATTTTTACTACCACAACCTGGTGTTATGAGTAAATCCCCATAATTACCATCAGCACTTGCCATTACATCAACAATTGCTTCATTTTTATCTTCTGTTGCACTGATGATAGCAGCCCCTGCTCCATCTCCAAACAATATACATGTAGTTCTATCTGTATAATCAGTTATAGAGCTAAGCTTTTCTGCACCGATAATAAGAATATTTTTCTTTGTATTTGATTCTATAAAAGATTTTGCAAGCGCGATAAGATAGACAAATCCAGTACATGCAGCACTGATATCAAATGCCATGACATCTTTTAATCCCAGTTTTGCACTTATCATACAAGCAGTTGAGGGCATCGCGAGGTAATCAGGTGAAATGGTAGCACAAATTATCAAATCAATTTCATTTTTATCGATATCTGCTCGTTCTATAGCCTTTAAAGCAGCTTTATACCCCAAGTCACTTGTAGCTTCATCTTCGCTTGCTATTCTTCGCTCTTTAATCCCTGTACGCTTTACAATCCATTCATTGTTTGTATCAACCATCTTTTCTAAATCAAAATTACTTAAAACTCTTGATGGGACATAACTACCAATAGATTTTAATGCAGCATACAAATATTATCCTTCTAACTTTTTAACTGTTCTAAACGGACTTGAATATCTTCATTGATATTAGAGTTTGAAAAATTAATAGCTTGAAAAATTGCATTTTTCACAGCTTTTGCATTACTTTTTCCATGTCCAATGATAGCACATCCATCAATACCAATCAAAGGAGCACCACCGTACTCAGCATAATCAACTTGTTTTTTAAGTACTTTAAAAACACGTCGCATAAGCATAGCACCAGCTATTGCTAGAGGTGAACGACCGATATTTGACTTAATGATTTTTGTAATTGACTCAGCAACGCCTTCACTTGTTTTCAATAAAATATTGCCAACAAAGCCATCACAAACTATAACATCAACTGAGCCATCAAAAATGTTGTTACCTTCTATATTCCCTACAAAACTATCTAATTTGCTTAGTTTTATATAGGCTTCTTTGGTAACTTCGTTACCTTTGCTCTTCTCTTCGCCATTGGACAAAAGACCTATCCTTGGATGTTTTACTTTTAAAACATCCTTCGCATACGCTTCACCCATAACTGCGAACTGAACTAAATGTTCTGCTTTACAATCAACATTTGCACCAACATCAAGCACTAAAGAAGGTTTCCCTGTTGCCGTTGGCATCAAAGTTGCGATTGCTGGTCTTAAAATACCTTTTAATCTTCCCATCCGTAAAGTAGCAAGACTCATTGTAGCACCACTATGCCCAACAGATACAACAGCATCAGCTTTTTTTTCTCTAACTAAATCAACTGCCTTATATATAGATGTCTCTTTTCTTTTTAAAGCATCAGTTGCTAAATCATGCATTGTAAGTACATCATCTGCTTGTACAAAAGTTATGCTTTTTAAATATTTAGAGGGAATTAAATGTCTTATCTCTTCAGTTTTTCCAACTAAAATAGCATTGAAACTTTTTTCTTCAAGAGCATCAACAACTCCCTCAACGATTGGGGTAGGACCAAAGTCCCCACCCATAGCATCTATAGCAATTGTTATCATTTAGTTTTTATATTCACCTGTTGTTTTGTTGATTCTATGAGGCATTCTCCATGTACCATCAGCATCTTTTACTGGTGTTGGTAGAGTTACCTTATAGTGAGTTCTTCTTTTTGCTGCTCTTGTTTTACTTACACGTCTCTTTGGAACTGCCATTTTATTCTCCTTAGAATTAAATCATATTT
>DLUF01000011.1 GCA_002742765.1 Sulfurospirillum sp. UBA12182
CTCTACCCACCCGCCCGACACGCCGCTCTTCCGATCTAGGTCAACAACAAAGAGCAGCCATCGCCAGAGCAGTAGTGAACAAACCCTCACTCCTTTTGCTTGATGAGAGTTTGAGTGCATTGGACTTTAAACTTAGAAAACAGATGCAAGTAGAGTTAAAAGAGTTACAGCGTCAGCTTGGTATCACCTTTGTATTTGTTACGCATGATCAAGAAGAAGCACTCAGCATGAGTGATAGAATAGTTGTGATGAACAGTGGGAAGATAGAACAAGTAGGAACTCCAAAAGAGATATACGAAAATCCCAAAAATCTTTTTGTAGCTGATTTTATAGGACAAATCAACAAAATCAAAGCAGATGTACTCTCTCAAGATGACAAGAGTGTTAAGCTTTTAGCATATCATCAAGAGATTATCCTTAAAAAACAAAAAGATACACTCTATAAAGATGAAGTTGTTTTAGTCATAAGACCAGAGGATTTTAGAGTAGAGAGAAAAGTGCAAGATGTCGCAACTTCCTATCACCTCAAAGGTACACTCCACCAAATCATCTACAAAGGAGTTACTATCGATTTGATGATTGAGATGGAAGATGGAAACTTCTTACATGTAAGCGAATTTTACAATGAAGATTCAGACGCTTTGACTTATAAAGAGGGAGAAGAGCTTTTTGTATATTGGTTAGAAGGGTGGGAAGTTATCCTTGAAGAATAATTTTATAGGTAGTTTTGGAAAATTTTCCATCGCTTTGACTTTTTTATGGCTCTGTTTTTTTGCTTTTTTACCTTTTTTACTTGTATTTATAGCAAGTTTTTTGCAGCGTGGTAGCGAGGATTTTTTAGAGTTCTCTTTTTCTTTAGAGAGTTATGAAAAGATTTTAAATCCTATCTATTTGGAAGTATTTTTAAACTCGTTTGAACTCTCTTTGATGACAAGCATTGTGACACTTATCCTTGCATTTCCTTTTGCTTATATCCTCTCTAAGCTTCCCCAAAAACTAAAAGCTTGGGCTTTGCTTCTTACTATCATACCGTTTTGGACAAGCTCTTTGGTGCGTACTTATGCTTTGGTGGCGATTTTAAAAACCAAAGGAGTGCTTAATGGACTTTTACTCTATCTTGGCTTGATAGAAAAGCCATTAGAGATTATGTATACGGGGAGTGCAGTTATAATCGGCATGGTTTATACGCTTCTTCCTTTTATGATATTGCCTTTATATGCTTCTTTTGAAAAGTTAGATTTTCGTCTTATCGAAGCGGCTCGTGACTTGGGGGCAAATAACTTTTGGATTTTGCTCAAAGTTATCTTACCTCTTGTAATGCCTGGTATCGTAGCTGGGGTTATCTTGGTTTTTTTACCCTCTTTGGGGATGTTTTTTGTTCCAGATTTACTAGGAGGAGCAAAAGACTTGATAGTTGGAAGTTTTATCAGAAACCAGTTTTTAACCTTTAGGGATTGGCCATTTGGAAGTGTAGCGAGCGTTATCTTAACGATTTTTATGTTGTTACTTATCTTTTTGTATACAAAAGTACAAAAAAGAGGAGGGAGAGTAGATGAAAACGAACTTTTATGAAAAACTCTATCTTGGCATGATATATCTTTTTTTGTATTTGCCTATTTTTGTCCTCATCGCTTACTCTTTTAACAACTCAAAATACTCCATCGAATGGAAAGGTTTTAGCCTAAAATGGTATGAGAGTCTTTTTAAAAACGACTCCCTCATCGATGCGGCACTTAACTCTTTGAGTATAGCATTTTTAAGTGCTAGTGCGGCTACTTTGATAGGAACCATGGGAGCTGTGGCACTGTATCGGTATCATTTTAAAGGCAAGCAGTTTTTACGCTCTATGATATATATCCTTATCCTCTCTCCTGAGATAGTCATGGGGATTTCACTCTTGATACTTTTTGTTTTAGTTGGGGTAAAGCTGGGATTTTTTTCCTTGCTTATAGCGCATATCACATTTTGTTTGCCCTTTGTTGTTGTAACAGTTCTTAGTCGTTTGAGTGGTTTTGATAGAAGCATCATAGAAGCTGCAAAAGATTTGGGTGCGAGTGGTTTTTATACTTTTACTCATATCATCTTACCGTCTATTGCACCTGCTGTGGTAGCTGGATTTTTACTCTCTTTTACACTCTCTCTTGATGATGTTATCATCAGTTTTTTTGTAAGTGGAGTGGAGTTTGAGATACTTCCAGTAAAGATTTTCTCTATGGTACGACTTGGGGTCAAACCAGAGATTAATGCGCTGTGTACTATCATGTTCGTCTTAACTATCGTTATAGTTTGGGTTTCACAATTTTTGATGCGAGAAAAAGAAGTCTAGGAGAGTTGGAGTTTGTAGATGACTCCATTTTTTAAGTGAAAATCAGTTGTTCCAAAGTATTTTCTATATCGGAGTTCTTTGATAAAAATACTTAAAAATAAACCATGTGATATAATCAAGACTGTTTCTTCTTGATTATTATTTTTAAGTTGTTCTATAAATTCTTTGGCTCTTTTTATAGTATCTTGTTTGGTTTCTTTGCTAGTTATATTAAGCAACCAAAGTACCCTTGATATAATAAGCCAAAAGTGTTTTGAAAATTTTAATCTTGTATTCATAAAAGGAAATGTTTCAACCTCTCTTAGTAAGTCAGATTGCTCATAGTCTAATTTGAAATAATCAGCAGTCATCATAGCTCGATTTTGGCTACTCACATACACCTTGTCTACTTGTGGTATATCTATATCTAAATACTCCAAAGCACTATTATCATACAAATCAATCCAAGTTTTAAATTCTTTTGAATTTAGTTTATTTGTAATAGTATCTTTTACTTTAAAATGGCGAAGGATATAGATGGTTTGCATTATGATATTGCTATCGCATATTTTGCAGAAGATGTCTCAAAACTAATAAAATATATTAAATTTTTCAACTATACAACTTCCTTCATATTTTTTACCCAGTCCATTCAAAACCTCAACCAATAGATGCACTGTAGTTGCTGGATTGTCACTCTCTGGATTATGGTTATCGCCATAAGAGTCTAAAAGCCTTTTTGCATTTCTTATAGCTACATCTTGTAAAACTATAAGTTCATCAAAAATGTGTTTTGTAAAATTTGATTGTTTGATAGTTGTTTTATCTAGTAAAGAAAACTTATGTGGATTTTTTGCTTTTAGTTTTTTTATCACCTCATCTAAAATCTCATCTCTTAAAATTGCTGTATCTCGATACTCAAAATGCAAAAGATACCAAAGCTCAAAAGAGTCATTGCTGTACGCAACTTCTACTTTTAATCTTTTTGCATTTAAAATAGCAAGGTTAAAGTCTTCTTTGCTATGACCTCCACCGTTCACTCTTGCAATATCTCTATCTATAACTATCCATTTGTGTTCAAAATCCTTGTATGTTTTGCCATTGTTACATATATGCTTTTTTAAATCATCCAAAACTCCACTTGGGTTGCTATGGTTGTGATTGGCGATGACAAAAGAGTCTTGTGTGATGCGTTTTTCTTGAATAAGTTTTTCAACTATTTTTTGAAAATATGTAGGAGATGAAACACTATCTTCACATGCGATGATAACATCAGGAATTTTTGCTTTATCAGCTTTTTTTCTTCGAAAATCTTTTTCTTCTAACTCCTTTTTTCTTTGAAAAAGCTTGTCTCCACCACTGCGTCTTGCCATAACTAAAACTCAAACTTTCCAAGGTAGGGAATCGCACCGTATTTGCCTTGAATATACTGGCACTCAAAATCTTCTGTTTTTCTTACATTTTTTAGTTGAGATAGGGCATAGAGATTTGTTGCTCCGTATTTGTCTTTTTCGCTAAACCAGATTTGGTCTCGTCTAAAAATCTGTGGTTTTAGAAGATTTGTATCATGTGTTGCAAAGATAAGCTGAGCATTTTGAGTATTGATGTTTTTATCATGAAATAAACTAATTAAATGCCTTGTTAACATAGGATGTAAACTAGCGTCAAGTTCATCTATCATCAATATTTTACCCTCTTGTAAGGTGTTGAGGATGGGTGCTGACATCTTAAAAAACTTTCTAGTTCCCAAAGATTCTTCTTGGTCTAGTTCAAAAACCTCCTGAGCAATGGCATTATTATTTTCATCAAACACTGTATGATAAGTATTGATGTTGATAGATTTTAATCCACCATCTTTTAAGAGTTCTTCTTTTAAATCTTGAGGCAATGGCATTTTTTCAATAACATCCGAAGGAACTTCATCTTCTTGCAAGACGATATTTTCCACTCCTATATCAGCAGTTTTTACTAGAGAGATGATTTCATTTTTAAACTTTTCATCTTCCATTTTTCTCATTGTATAGTTGATATATCCATCATGATTTAGCCCATCGATGAGGTTAAATCTACTAAACCATTGTAAAATTGATTTTGAGATTATTCCGTCATCTTCCCTATCGCATTTCCAAAGAAAGAGTTGGTTCGGAGAAATTTTGATTTTTGATGTCGTATTATCAAAAAAAGCAAAGCCTTCTTTGAATTTTTGAGGATTGACATAATGCTCTTCCTCATCATCTCGATAAAAAAGTTTTGCTTCTTTCCCTTTTTCATCAGCATATAACCACTCACTATAAACAGTAGTATTATCTAATTCAAAACCATATCTGTATTTAATCTCATCAATAAAAAATACGATTTCAAAACTACTAGAAGCATCTTTTGTTGATGTATTAAGTCTAAAAGGGTCATGAGGAAGTGTATCGGTTGACTGGATAACTTTTGTTTTGTTCAAAACAAGCCGCCCCATAAATGCCATCGCTCTCAAAAGGTTACTTTTACCACTAGCATTTGCACCATAAATTACAGCACTATTGAGCAAGTCATATTTTCTTATGCTAAAAAAGTTATCGTTGTCTTTTGCTCCACAAGCCATACTAAAAGTTACTGTATCTTTGATTGAACGATAGTTATTTACACTAAATTGTAATAACATTATAAATTCCTAATATATTTTTTAAAATTGTATCATAATAAATATCAAATTTGTAATTTTTTTACAAAAATATACTTTATATTTATATTTTTATTTTGCTAGACATCTCCCATAAAATCAAATATAATACGAGTTTAATTCTACGTTTTTTAAGGAAAAATCATGAAAAAGGTCATGCTGTTTTTACTCTGTGGGCTTTTCGCATTTGCAGGGGATAAGGTGTTGTATGTGTACAACTGGAGTGAGTATATGCCTCAAAGTGTTCTTGAGTCGTTTGAAAAAGAGACGGGTATCGATGTCAAATACTCCACTTATGATAGCAATGAAGCGATGTATGCGAAGATAAAAACAGACCAAACAAGTAGCTATGATATCATAGTTC
>DLUF01000020.1 GCA_002742765.1 Sulfurospirillum sp. UBA12182
TATTTACTTTCTTCTTTTGTACTAAAAACAAGAGCCGTGTTTAAAAGTAAAATACCGTTTTTTTCAAAATTGTCTTTTAGTTCATATATAGAGTTTATATAATCTTTTTTCTCGATTTTAGCGATAGCACTTTGTGAAACATCTTTACATGTAAGAGTTCCATTGGCTACTAAAAGCATTTTTAAAAAGTTTCTCAAACTTGTAGCCCGATTTACCTCTTTAGAAAAACCATCTTTGCTAAACAAAGAGCTAACAGCACCATCTATAAAAGCATAACCAATAGCACTTTTTTCCCTAGGATAAGGGTCTTGCCCAAAAAGGATATATTTTGTTTGTTCTAAAGGGAGTGTTTTAAAAGCATTTAAAAATTGATTATATTTTGGAAAATAAGACTCATTTTCTTCTAAGAAAGCTCTATACTTTGGATTTAATCCTTTATAAGCATACTCGATAATCTCTTGCCATGAGTCGTGTACATGTAAAGGCATTATTTTAAATTAGCCAGTTTTAAAACTAAATCTACTTCACCGATTCCGATACGCAAATCTTTTGCGATAGAAGCTTCACTCTTGCCTTGAGAGTACTGAGCTATAATGATTTTCTCATTTGAGGCAGCCATCTGGGAAGGAAGATAACTGATATCCTTACTTGAACGCTCTTCTATCCTATCGATTCTCTCAATCTGTTCATCTTGAAATGCTTGCATAACATTTTCGATTTCTCTCATAGATTCTAACATCGGCATAACACTTTTTTGAACTTGTTCTTTTATACTTTTGTTTATCTTCTCTTCAAGTTCTATTTCCATCGCACTTTTTTGACTTGCTTGTTTTTCCAATTCTCTTTTGATTTTATGATTTTGACGACTCAAATCTTCTATAATTCTCTCGTAGCGTGAAAGTTTTTTTGCTATCTCTGCATCTTTTAAATTTCCCATCAAAAAGATGATAACAACCAATACTGCCAAACCTATAATAGCCATCAACTCCAATGTCATCTTCTTTCCTTATTTGCTTTTAACTCTCTTATCATCGCTCGTTCACGTGCGACAAAATGCGCATTCCAATCTTTTTCATCTTTTTCATGTATCAAAATTATTTTCGCCTCTTTGGAATTGAGCGCTTTAAAAAAAAGAGGCACTTCTCTTTTAGGAAAAATTGGCATCTCTATCCTTCCATAATACTCTTCACCCTCTTCTAAAACATCCTCTTCAAAACAAAAATGTTCAAATCCAATAGCTAAGATATCAGCTTTTTTCGATAAAGTAATGTACTCTATCTTTTCACCCTTAACATAAGCACTGAGTGAATCTATCTTTCGATGAAGTTCGACAAGAAGCGTTAAGAGTACTTGGTCACTCTCGCTTGTTTCTCCTCTAGCCTTTGCTAGTTTTAGCCACTCTCCAACAGCATCTTCATCACTAATTCCAAGTACATCATACTCTTTTTTGTATTTATTGCTATCGTTAAAATCAAAAACGATTTTTAAATGAGCATTGATATACCTTATGGATTCCATCTTAAAACCTATCAATCAAAATAAAAATAAAAAATATAATTCCCAAATAGCCATTGAGCGTAAAAAATGCTCTATCAATTTTAGTAAAATCTTTAAGTACTATACGGTGTTCCATATAAAGCGTAACTGCTGAAACAAACAAAGCCATATATGCCCAAACTCCGAGCTCAGCTATGATAACAAAAAAGAGCCAAAAAAGGATAGTAAGAGCATGAAAAAGACGAGAAATAAAAAATGTTGCATCTTTACCATAAACAGAAGGGATAGAAAAAAGTCCCTCTTTTTTATCAAATTCTATATCTTGTAAAGAGTAAAGCAAATCAAACCCAGCAACCCAAAACATAACTCCAAGTGCTAACATAACAGACCAAAGTGTTATGCTCTCACTTACAGCTACAACCCCAGCGATAGGAGCTAAACCTAAAGAGACTCCTAACACTAAGTGAGCATACGAAGAAAATCTTTTAAAGATAGAGTAACTAGCTAGAATAAAAAGGATAGGAAAAGAGAGCCAAAAGGCTAAAGAGTTAATCATAAATGCCACAAAAATAAAAACAAAAGCATTGATGGCAATAAAAAGTAAAAGATTTTTCTCTCCTATGCGACCATCTACACTTGGACGAGCTGCTGTTCTAGGGTTGTGTTTGTCGATATCTCTATCGGCATATCTGTTAAATGCCATCGCAAAATTTCTAGCACTGATAGCTGCTAAAAGACCTAGTATCAAAAGTCCCCAACCAAACCAAACAGAACCATTTATCGAAGAAGAAGCTACAATCATCGATATAAATATAAAAGGTAAAGAAAAGACTGAATGTTTGAACATGATAAGTTCATTTATATCTTTTAAAACTTCAAAAAATCTTTGCAAAATAATCCCTTTTATAAAACTTTGAGACATTTTACTGAAAGTTGTTATAATTACAAATAAAAACAAAGGTAAAGCTTGAAACAAATAGCAATCTTAGGACCAACTGCTTCGGGTAAAACTGCTTTGAGTATAGAGCTAGCTTTAGCATATAATGCCGTTATCCTCTCACTTGATTCTTTGAGTATCTACAAACAAATCGACATAGCCTCAGCAAAACCTACTCTCTTAGAAAGAAGAGATGTTGTACACTTTGGGATTGATGAGATTAACATCACAACTCCTTTTAATGTAACTTTGTTTTTTAAACTTTACCAAAAAGCGATGCAATACGCACAAGAAAATGATAAAAATCTCATTATAGTTGGGGGTACAAGTTTTTATCTAAAATCTATGATGGAGGGTCTTAGCCAAAAACCAACTATCACAGATGAGATAAAAACACAAGTTCAAAATACTCTTTTGAACATGCAAAGTGCATATGAACTCATAAAAAATCAAGATATAACCTATGCAAATAAAATCTCGCCACAAGACAAATACCGTATCGAAAAATGGCTAGAGATATACTATGCTTCAGGTTTAGGAAGTAGCGAATATTTTTTGTACAATACAAAAGAGCCCTTAATCAAAAATATAGAAATTTTTGAAATCGACTTAGACAAAGAGCTTTTACGACAAAGAATTGCACTTCGCACAAACATAATGCTGAAAAATGGACTTATAGATGAAGTAGTTTTTTTAGAAAGAACTTACACAAGAAAACCAAATCCCATGAGCTCAATCGGGATAAAAGAGACGCTAGATTACTTAGATGGCTACTTAAACCTTGAAGAGCTAGAAGAGAAAATCTCTACAAATACAGCTCGTTTAGCAAAAAGGCAAAGAACTTTTAATACTTCCCAACTGCCTTTACATGTAAAAGGTGACACCACCTTTTTAAAAGAGAAAATTGAACAGTATTTTCAATCTTAAGGAAGCAGTTTGAGATTTTGAGCACAAATATCTTTCCAAGAGTTATCCTCTTTTACATCAGAGCACTTTTGAAAATACTCTTTTGCCCCTTTAGTATCACCTAGTTTTAAACTAACCTCAGCAGCATAATAAAATGCTCGGCTCATATCTTTTGGTTCTAATTTCTTTTGCAACAAATCTTTTGCTACACTCAGAGCTTCTTTGTCTTTTTTGAGTCTCTTTAGAGCATTGATATAATTAAACTCAACTATGGGGGTTTGAACGTATTTTTTATGTTTATTTTGCAAATCTATCACTTTTTTAGCATACTTGCTTAACAAGAGGTCATCTTGTGTATCTGTGGCTTCTTTGACTATCTCATTGAAAATATCACTATTTTTAAAATCATCTACCCAATTTTTTTCTATCAAAGATGCAATTTCAAGTGCTTTATCAAGCTTTTTTTCTTTCATATAAGAGAAAAAGATATCTTTAGTGCTCTCATAATTTGGTTTTTTCTTTTGGATTTGGCTTAGCTTTAGAGCATCATCACTCACTTCAATCACTTTGGAGTATTGATTTAGATGGTATAAACTGATGATATAATTTTCTAGCCAGACTCTTTTTTCATTCAAATCTTTAGAAGTGATTTTCATCTCACTTAGCTCTTTTGCCCTTATAAATCTTGAACTTCTAATTAAACACTCAAAAACTTTATTTGCCTCAAAGCTATGCTCTTCAAGTTTATAATCTTCGATATATTTCACAGCCCCTAGACAGTTGTTCTCTTCAATGTTGCCTTGCGTCAAAGCACTAGCCGCTTGGTTTACTATATCATTAATTTGCGTGTTGTTATCATCAGCTGCTCTTAAAAGTGCATTTTGCATTTGCAAGACTTCTTTATACTTCTTTTGAGATAAAAGCAATTTTGCTTTTTCAACGACAGCTTTGTCCCCTATCTTGTTTTGATATTTTTGGATTAGTTCATCATAGTAATTTGCAAGTTTTGTTTCATTCGTCTCTTTAAGCTCAAAGAAAAGCTCGTCTAAAGTCTCTTGAACTTCACTTTCATATTCACCATTTTTATACTCGCTAAGGTAGTGTTGTAGCTTTTCATAAGCAGGAGTTATCTCGTTTGCTTTTGCATACCATACAGCTACGTCTCTTGCTAATTTTTCGGCATTATCATCTGTTTTTTTACTATCTTTATATAAGACGTCAGCAACTCTTGCAGCGATATCATATAGCCCTCTATTTGCTAATTTATCTGCTAAAGCATAAGAAGCTGGTTTATCTTTTAAGAGATATTTTTCATTTGCATTAAGTACTTTTAGAAGATACTCTCTAGCATCTTCTTTTTTACCATTATCAACTTGTTTATCAACCAATCTTACAGCTGCTTCTGCTGCAACATCTAAATCTTTAGCACTATACAAAACATCTTTGTACAGCTTTATCGCCCTATCTTGTTGTCTTGAATTATAAAGAGAATCAGCAAAGAGCAAAATCGCTTTTTTGGTAAATTCACTCTCATCATGCTCACTAATTAAGATATCCAAAAAGTAGTTTGCATCACTTTTTTGCCCCATTTTGATGTATGATTTTGCAATAATCATCAACACTTCTGGCAAATTTTCATTAGAAGAGAAAGTTCTAGTCCACTCTTTAGCTTCTTTGATTACATCACTTCTATCAAAATTATCAGCAAATCGATTGTCTTCTTGATCTAAAATCGCATCTATCGCTTTTATCCTATACAAAAGCATTTCACTTTTAAAGATTGTCTCTGGATAAAGTTTAACAGCTTTAAGACTATCTTCGATAACGTCTTGATATTTTTTTTGTTCATATAGCTTTTTTAAATCTAAATATTCTTTGATATCTTGACTTTGTGCATAAGAAATCGGCGCACCATTGAGATCTAAAGCACCTACATAAGGCTTGACTTCTTTAGGATAAATAACTGGAAAATCAATTCCATCTATACTTTTAGCATCTCCAAAAGGAATATTTTCATACAACAAAATTGTCCAGTGTTTGTATGATTTTTCTTCATGTTTATTTGTTACTTCTGGATTTTCATAAAGTGCTGTTTTTACAGGGATTAACTTTGAGTACACTTTTGGTTCTATCTTGATAAAGAACTCTTTCTCTTTTTCCAAAAAATCAATCTCTACCAACTTCATTTTTTTTGCTTCTATTGGAGCTTTTACTATCTTTTTAAATTGGCATAAATAGACTTGTTTTTCTAAACCTTGAGGTATAATTTGGCAATCAAGTGGTTCGATATCTTGAATATGCAAAACAGCATATGGGGTATTGTTCTCTTTGGCACTGTTTAAAGAGATAGTAAGACTAAATAGCTCAGATATGGCTAAAACAAGTAGTAATAGTTTTTTCATGTGGGTATTATAGCAAATAAAAGGTGAACTTCAAGAAGTTCACCTTTGTCTAAAATCCACTCATAGAAACTTTTGTTAAGAAAAATTCAAGAAGAGGGTCAACAACAATAGCAGAACCAGCTGTAATGATAACAGCCATCGTCAAAATTGCGATAAGAATAGGTGTTGCATTGCTTAAGTATATCTCACCATCATCACTCACCTGCTCTTTTAAGAACATAAAAACAACCAATTTCATATAATAATATACAGCTATTGCACTATTTAATGCCATTATAACAGCTAAGTAGATATATCCACTATTAACAGCTGCACTTAAGAGATATAATTTACCCCAAAATACAGATAAAGGAGGTAATCCAGCAAGTGCAAACATAAAAACTGCCATAGTTATTGCCATGATAGGACTTACCTTCACAAGCCCTGCAAATTTTGTAAATGGATGTTGATATCTCTCATCCCAAAGATTCTTTTTATGTCTTGTCATCCAAAGCATTGTAAAAGCACCCAAATTTGTAAACATAAACAAAGTCCAATACAAAAATAATCCTGCATTAGCTTCTGTACTACCGATTATAATCGCTGCCATAACAAATCCAGCATGAGCAATGGAACTATATGCTAGCATTCTTTTAACATCTTCTTGCACAAGTGCTGTTATATTACCTAAAGTCATTGTAATAACTACTAAGGCGTATATCATACCTTCTATCCAAGGTATATTTAAAAGCATTAACATCTCAAATAATCTCATAGCTACAACAAAAGCTGCAATTTTTGGAACTACTGACATGTACCCTGCAAGTGCTGCTGAACTTCCTTCATAAACATCTGGTGTCCAAGTATGAAAAGGTACCATTGAGAGTTTAAAACCAAGAGCAGCCAACATCAAAATCGTTGCAGCTACAATACCTAACACAGAAACTGATTCATTTGTATTTAAAGCTGCTTCTATAGTATGTATCTCTATACTTCCAGTCAAAGCATAGAAGATAAGAGCACTAAGAGTATAAAATCCAGCAGCTAAAGCTCCCATCGTAAAGTACTTAATAGCAGCTTCAAAAGCTTTTTTACGGTTATGCATAGCAATCATAGTATAAAGAGCCAAACTAGCAGTTTCAAGCCCTATAAAAATTAAGATAAGATTATCACTTGTAACCATAAATTGAAAGCCAGCAATCATAAATAAAAACAGAGCATAAAACTCTGCCATTGCAAACTCTTGAAATCTCTGTTGACTAAGTGCCAAAGGTAAGAAAAATATAGACGTAACTAAAATAATAATTTGAGATATATTTGCAATTCCATCAACTAAAACAACATCAAAAAATCCTCTTACATCTCCTTGATAACCCATTACAGCACCTAAATCTAAAATAATAAAAAGAATACCTAACATAGTATAAAAACTCTTTGTTAGTGACTTAGTTGCCAAATCTATACAAACGATTGCTAATGCACCCAAAAGAATAATTGCCATAGGAAGCAAAGATGGTAAATTTAGACTTTGCATACTAATTGAGATTGGTTCTAACATTACTCACCTCCTCCTATACTATTGGCTTTATAAATCAAATCTTTTGCCTCTTTTGTTACAACTTTATTATCCATCGTTTGAATCATCTTTTTCACACTTAAATCAATAGGCCCCAAGATAGGCTTTGGATACACTCCTAAGAGTACAACCAATATAACAAGAGGAATCAAAGCACTCAACTCTTTTCCATTTAAGTCTTTTAAACTTCTGTTCTCTTCATTTGTAACTTCACCAAAAAATGAGCGTTTATAAAGAGTAAGCATGTATAAAGCTCCTAAGATAATTCCTGTACCAGCAAAAAGAGTAATAACCCAATCGATTCTATAAAAACCCATTAAAGATAAAAATTCACCGACAAAACCTATGGTTAATGGTAATCCAACAGATGCCATGAGCATAATTCCATAAATCGTAGCAAATGTTGGCATAACTGATGCAAGACCACCAAACTGACTCATCATCTTTGTATGGCGTCTATCATAAATAACACCAACTAACATAAACAAAGCTCCACTAACAATCCCATGACTTATCATTAAAAATATAGAACCTGTTATACCCTCAGCATTCATAGCAAATGTGCCTAATATGATAATGCCCATATGAGAAATTGAACTATATGCAATCACTTGTTTCATGTCTTCTTGTGCATAAGCAACCATTGCCGCATAAATAACCATTATAACAGCTATGATGGCAATTGGTATCATGAAATAGATGGAAGCATCAGGGAAAAGCGGAAGTGAAAACCTTACAAAACCATATGTTCCCATTTTTAGTAAAACTGCCGCTAATATAACTGAACCAATCGTTGGCGCTTGACCATGAGCATAAGGTAACCAAGTGTGAAATGGAAACATTGGAACTTTGATAGCAAATGCTAAGAAAAATGCTCCAAACAACCATAATTGAGTTCCAAATGGAAGAGCCATTTGATACCAATCTGTAATAGCAAAGCTCCACATACCTGTCGCTTCATAAAAAAGATATCCCATATAAAGGATACCTACTAGCATCAAAACTGAACCAGCAAATGTATAGAGAAAAAATTTGATAGCAGCATAAATTCTTCTTTCACTTCCCCAAGCACCAATAATATAAAGCATAGGTACTAACGAAGCTTCCCAGAAAAGATAAAAAAGAATGATATCTAAGCTCAAGAAGACCCCAACCATAGTTGTCTCAAGAAATAAAACTGCAATTACTAAATTTTTTATATCAGTTTTTATACTCACAGCTATAAGAGCAACCATGGTCATAAAAGTACTTAAAATGACAAGAAAAAGAGAAATTCCATCAACCCCAAGATAATAACTCATACCAAACTGAGATATAAGAGGAATATACTCTACAAACTGTATACCTGAGGTATTTGCATCAAATCCCAACCAAAGGATAATAGAAAGAATAAACTCTATCGTTGCAACAGAGATTCCAAAAACCCGTACACTTTTTGGATGTACTAAAAATGCAAATATCCCTGCAACAATCGGAAAAAATACAATAAGCGTTAATATATGATTCATCTACTCCCCCTAAACCATTGGTCTTATAAAAATTGCAAGTACTAACAAGATAGCAACACCAGCAACCATCCAACGAAGCATAGACGAAAGATTTCCACTCTGAATTTTTCTTGCTGTATCACCTGTACCATAAAGTACCCTAGCTATCATGTCTACTGTTGCATCTACGATTTTTAAATCTATCTTTTGCCATGCAAATTTTGAGAGATTATAAAGCGGTTTTTGAATAGTTAATTCATAAAATTTAGGTATATAATACTGATTAATAAGTAATTTATATATACCTTTTTTCTCCCAACTTTCACTAAAACCACCACGCGAATACTTATACACTGCAAAACCAATACCACTAAGTGCTACTGCTGAAGTAGCAAAAATAAGTATAAGAGCAATCGAATGGTCAAGAGTAAATTCATAATCTTTAAGTAAATCAGTTACAAAAGCATGAAATGAGTGCTCAAAAAATCCAGCGACAATCGCAAGTAGTGCCAAAGGAGTCAAAGCATAGATAACAAATGGCTGTACTTCATGTGGATGAAAACCCAATTTTTTATGTACTTTTTCTCCAAAGAAAACAAGCATCACAAGTCTAAAACTATAAAACGCTGTCAGTGCTGCGCCTATAAAAAGAGCAAACCATAGAAGATAAGCCTCATGGTTAAATGCTACTTCTAAAATCTTATCTTTTGAGAAAAACCCAGCAAAAGGATAAATTCCAGCCAAAGCAATTGAAGCTAAAGTCATCAAAATTGCTGTTGCTTTCATGCTATCATACAAACCACCCATCTTTTTGATGTCAAGCTCATCATTCATCGCATGCATAACGTTTCCTGCTCCCAAAAAGAGAAGAGATTTAAAAAATGCATGAGTCATCAAGTGAAAAAGTGCTATCCAGTAAGCTCCAAGTCCAGCAGCTACGAACATATACCCCAGTTGTGAGAGGGTTGAGTAAGCAATGATTCTTTTTAAATCTCGATTCACAAGAGCCATAGATGCGGCGAACACTGCTACAAAAGCACCTAAACTAGCGATAACATAGCCAACCTCAGGGATAAGTGCATAAATCTCTCCTGCACGAATAACAAGATAAACACCCGCTGTTACCATCGTTGCTGCATGGATTAAAGCAGAAACTGGTGTTGGACCTTCCATCGCATCTGCTAACCAAGTATGAAGAGGGAATTGTGCTGATTTACCCATAGCACCTATAAATAAAAATACCCCTATCCAAGTAAGCGTTGTTACATCTAAGTTTACTATGTTTGCAAAAACTATATCGTATTGGAGTGAACCAACTTTCCAGTAAATGAGAAACAACCCCATAAGCATTCCCAAATCAGCAATTCTGTTCATGATAAACGCTTCGTTCGCTGCCCAAGAAGCTGAATGTTTGTGATACCAAAATCCAATCAACAACCATGAACAAAGTCCTACACCTTCCCATCCTATAAAAAGCCCTGCAAAGTTATCGCTCATCACTAAAATAAGCATTGAAAAAACAAACGCCGACAGATAAGAGAAAAATCTGTTAAAACTTTTATCATGTTCCATATAACCGATAGAGTAAACATGAACAACTGTTGAAACTAAGGTAACAGTTACCATCATTATTACAGAAACTTGATCAACCACAAACCCAAAAGGTATATCAATATTTCCAGCACTTATCCAATCCATCATCTTTACATGTAAGATAGTGTCACCATCTATATAGTTTAGAAGAATAACTGAACTCAAAAAAGAGATACCTATCAAAATAGAGGTGATAATCCCTGTAAAAAGCATCTTTTTTTGAGCCGCAAAAAGTGCTGCTATCAAAGAACCTAGTAAAGGAGCAAACAGTGTTATATAAAGATATTTTTCCATTTACTAGCCTTTCATCATTTGTAAACTATCTAAATCGGTAGAACCTGTTCGTTTATACCAAAGAACAAGTAATCCAAGACCAACAGCAACCTCACTAGCGGCTACTGCTATGATAAAAAATGCAAACATTTGCCCGCTTAAATCACCATAATACTTTGAAACTGCAACAAAACCGATATTGACTGCATTGAGTAAAATCTCTGTTGAGAAAAAGAGCATTAGAAGATTTTTTCTTCTCATAACACCCACAAGACCGATTATAAAAAGTATTCCTGAGAGAATTAAGTAATGTGTCAAACCTATCATCATATGATCTCCCTCTCTTCGTCATCATCATTTAAAGTTATATTTAAATCCATCCTATCACTTACAAGCAAAATACCTGAAATCATCGCCACTAAAAGCATAATAGCTGCTAATTCAAATGGAACTAAATATTTTGTAAAAAGTACTAAACCTATCATTTGGATATTTCCCACACCTTCAATAGTAGGATAAAGAGCCTCTAAGTTAGCAGAATATATAGGAGCACTTAAGATAACAACAAAACAAATAGCACTTAAAATAGCAAGTGTATAGATAACTTTTTTTGCATGAATCTTCTCTTTTACTTCTCTTGTTGTATCAAAAAACATCATACCAAATGCATACAATGCCATGATAGCACCTGTATAAACAATGATTTGCACAACTCCTAAAAATTCTGCATCTAAAAGAAAAAAGAATCCAGCTATAAAAATCATTCCGCCCGCTAGTGCACTCATTGCATACAGCGCGTTTTTACTAAGCACTACGATACTAAACATCAAAATAGTAAGTATCGCAAAAGTATAAAAAGCTATAACCTCATACATGCCAACCCCTTAATAAGCTAATGGTGTTTTTTTAACAAAACTGTCAGCATTTTCACTCAATGCACCAAATCCAGGAAACTCTTTTTGCTCTTTTGCTCTAAAAGTATCAAGAGGAGTTAACATATCTTCTTTAAGCCCATAATGAGCTCTTTGTTCACTAGCATTTTCATAATCACCACTATGAACGATGGCAAGTTCAGGACAAACTTCAGCACAGTAGCCACAAAAAATACATCTTCCAAAATTAATGCTATATTCTGTAATCTGTTTTCTACCGTTTTCATCTAGTCTTGTATCCATGCGGATACAATTTGCTATACAAATTTTTTCACATAGCCCACAACCGATACATCTTTCATTTTCACTCTCTAAAAGGCGTAAAAGTTTGTGTATAGCCCTATACCTTGGACCTATAGGTAACTTTTCTGCTGGATACTGCACTGTATGGCTGTTTCCTTTAGTAATCATCTCTCTAAGCACTATCCAAAGTCCTACGAAAAGCTCTCCTTTAATCGAAATTCTCACGACTCTTTTAAAAGCTTCCCATGCATTTTTAGGTTTCTCTTCTGCTTGAAAATAGATATATCCTGGAGTTGCATCTCTTTTTTTAAATTGTTCTAAACTCATCTAAGCCCCTCCTAAATTAAAACCATACCAGTTATAAGTATGTTTAAAAGTGCTAGTGGCATTAAAACCTTCCAACACAACCACATCATCTGATCAGGTCTTACATGTGGCCAAGCTGCTCTTACCCACAAAAACAAGAAAATGAAAAAAGATATCTTTAAAAGTATCATAATGCCACCAGGGATAATCCAAAATGGGTTATAGCCACCTAAGAAAATGATGCTTACTAAGAAAGATACCGTAATCATATTTGCATATTCGCCTACGAAGAAAAGTCCCCATCTCATCCCTGAATAATCTGTCGCATAACCAGAGACTATCTCTGCTTCATACTCAATCAAGTCAAATGGTGTTCTGTTAGTCTCAGCAAAACCAGCTATTACAAATAATAAAAATGCTAAAGGCTGCTTCCATACCATCCAAGAAGTTACACCATTAGCTTGAAAATCATTAATATCTATCAAAGAGAGTGAACCAATAAGCATCAAAGGCGCTAAAAGAGCCAAACCAGAAACAACCTCAAAAGAGAGTAGTTGGATAACTGTTCTAGCTGCACCTAAAAGTGCCCATTTGTTTGTACTACTCATACCTGCTAACAATGGAGCATACATCCCTGCACTCGCTACCCCCATAACAAAAAGAACACCAACATTGATGTCTGCGATGATAGGGCGAACTGTATACCCAAAGATAGTAAACTCTGGTAAAAAAGGAACTGCTGCCATCGCTGTAAAAGCTGCTACTGGAGCGATGATAGGAGCAATCTTAAAAATCGGTTTTATAGAGTGTTGTGGAATGATATCTTCTTTTGTAAAAAGCTTAATCCCATCTGCGGCAAGTTGTAAGATACCGTGTGGTCCTACGTGCATAGGTCCTAATCGGCGTTGCATAAAAGCTAAGACTTTCCGTTCTATAAAAGTCGCAAATGCTGCCATTCCTGCGACAACTGCTAAGACAGTTACTGCTTTAATAACTGTTTCGATTACTATTGCTGTTTCACTCATTTTGCACCCTCTATACTTACACTTGCAAATCTAAATCCATCTGCAAAGAATTGCTTTACATCCAACTTAGTATCAAATGTTGGTAGGTAAGCGATTTTCCCCTCAAGCATTTGGTCTAGTTTGATTGCCACAACTAAAGAAGCATTTTGGTTGTAAATTTTGACCATATCGCCAGCATTTAAACCTTTTGCTTCTAAAAATTCAGTTGATACATACAAAGCACCTGCTTCATTGAGTTGGTGTGCTTTATTTGTAAAAGGACTAAATTGATGTACAGGATTTGAAAGATATATGATATCTCCATCTAAAACATCAACAGTTTCAATATTTTCAACAACTTCATCACTTGTTGTATCTTTTACATGTAAAGAGTATCCACGATTTTCATTTCCAGAATTATCAAACTCATTTTCTAAGCTATCAAACTCTTTTTGTTCAAAACCTTTATCAGTTGGTAACTCTTTAGTATAATCAATCGTAAACTCTGCTTCTAAACCTAATGCATTGGCTATATCATTGAGGCAATAACCTTTAAAACTCAAAGCAACATTTGTAGGAACAACTCTTTTATTCATAGAGGTAAAAGTTCCTTCTTGTTGATTTAAAGCTGGCATATCTAAATCACCATTTCCAAGCGCACTAAGCGTGATATCTGCTTTCTCATTGTAACCAAGAGTGTATTTGCCACCTTGTGCATCAAGGTCACAGATAAGGCTAACCCCTAAAGTATTTGTTTTTGAAGGGATAAGAAGTACACTAAAATCTGTATGCTTTTGGATAAGCCCTAAAAGTTTTGCTATATTTTGACTTCTTGGATGTGTATATAAATCTTCACCCCCAATGAGGCTAAAAGTATCTTTTTTATCTAAATATTTTTCAAGGATTTCTTGAAAATCTTCTGGTAAACCTGCGATTTGGAAAAGAGCATTTTGATCGACTTCTATCTCTTTGTCAACCATTTTACTAACCACTTTGCTTACTTCTTCTTCAATCTCTTTTTCCTCTTTACTCTCTTCATCTACCACAACTTTTTTTACAATCTCTTTGATGGTCTCTTTTACTTCTTGCTTGACTGTTTTTTTAACTGTAGAGTGAAATGTTTGAAGATACTCGCTTACATGTAAAGGTAAATCTTTACCAAAAAGATCTAAAATCAGATAAGCAATAGCCTCTTCTGCACCAACTTTATGAGAAATTTGTGTTATATTTTTTGAGTAATTTTGAACAACTTTATCTCCTAGTGGATGAAAATACAACCCTGCCCCTTTGTTCATAGCCAAAGCATTATTGAGAGCATAGCCACTATTTGGAGAGTCATTTTTAAGATGTGTTCCAAAACTAATAACAAAATTTGAATCCCTGACTTTTTTCAAATCACCATTATATAAAGAAGTACCGCTCGTTTGTGAAAAAGAGTTTAAAAATTCTCCAAAAGCATAAGCATCTTCATTGACTAATTTATAGCCATATTTCTCTTTTAGTTTTTGTAAGATAAGTGCCTCTTCATTTGTTATAAAAGAGTTAAACTTGATGGTATCAACCTTTGTTTGAAGAGCATCTATCACTTTTGCAAAAGCTATCTCATCTTTTTTTTCTACTACATTTTCAAAATCATACCCATAACGTGCTGCTGCATGAAGAGGAGCATAGTTAAAATCACTATTTACACGATAAATTTTTTCTTGAGAATCTTTGATAGAAGTATGTTTGACATCATAATAGAGTAAAGAACAGTCACTACTGTGTGGATTTGAGGCTGGGATTTTTTTCAATTCCCATGCATTTGATTTGTATTGAAAATTCGTTCCAACAAGAGCACCAACAGGACAAACAGCTGTACACTCACCACACTGAGTACAATCTAAACTCTCTTCTCCACTAGCAATCCCTATGATAGATTTTTGGAGTTTATTCCACATAGCATAGGCATCTTTTGGTGTTGTATCTTTTAACTCTTTATCTACTAAATCTCCACCTCTTGGAACTGTCTTCAGAGCTGCTTCACCTATCATATCCTTACAAACAGTGACACATCTCTCACAAACAATACATAGTGATGGATCATAATGGATTCTACCCCAATGGCGAGCAGGTCTATGCACATCTTTGATACAATAGCTTTGAGAATCTACACCCATCTCTAAAGTGTAGTTTTGAAGTTCGCACTCTCCACTTTGATCACAAACACCACACTCTAAAGGATGGTTAAGATCATAAATCTCCATGATAGCTCTACGCTCTTTTTGTATCTCTTCATTATCGGTGATAACATTCATCCCGTCTTTTGCTTTTGCATTACAAGAGTATGCTCTCTTCCCGTCAATCTCAACAAGACACAAACGACACGCTAACGTGGGAGAACAGTTAGTTAGATAACATAAAGCAGGAATAAATATATCATTTGCTCTAGCTATATTTAGGATATACTCTCCCTCTTTTGCTTTGCACTCTTTTCCGTTAATATTTACTATAACTTCACTCATTGAACTTCTCTCTTTGTTATTTTTGCAACCTTGTATCTATAAGATAAATTCTCGTCTTTTACAGGCATTAACGCTATTGTCCCTTTTAGCTTTTCATCAACCTCAAATATCCGCTCTTCCACTTTATCTTCTATGTAGACATTAACTTTTTGATTATTTTGAGATTTTGCAGCAACGCTAAATTGTTTTGAACCAATCAGTTTTTCTAAATTATCTTTGCTTTTGTATTGTAAAACAACGGTACCATCAAAACTTTTCAAATCCTCCACCTCTTGTGGAACACTCAAACTAGACTCAAAATCATGAGAAGACAAAGATATAACTTCTAATTTTGTAAACTCTTTTAAAATCTTCAAAAATTTGTTGATATTCTTACTTCTATCATGATATAAAACATCTTCTGCGATGATAAGTACGGCAGATTTTGCCTCTTCATACATCTCTAAAATCTCTTCAAACTCATCTTCGCCTATATTTGTCTCGGCACTCAAATACCCCTCATCTAAAGATTCAAAATAATCTTCAAACTCTAAAGGCAAATTCATACATAAAGTTTTACTCAAGATAGCAACAACACCCTCTTCGCTTCCTGCTTCATACCTACACAACAATTCACACTTCAAAGCAGCATCTTCAAAAGGAGTCATATGAACAACCTTCGCACTACTTTCTTGGAGTTCTTGCAAAAGTACAGGCTCATCAATAGAAGGTATAACACCTAAGAGTATAACCAAATCATATTTGTTATCTAAAAATTTCACATTAAGCTCTTTTTTTTACTACGATAGTCCAATCCACTTCATTAAATTTGAGTGAATTCATCAATTCATGACCTGCTTCTTGAACCATATCTGCACTTTTTTGAATAGGAGAAAAATCACCAATCTCAAACATAAATATACAAACTTCTAAATCAGGAGCAGCATCTAAAAGTTCCATCATCCTGCCATAAAAGTTATCTTTTAAGTGTCTCAAATCATATCTAGTCATATCTTTTCCTATCTATCTATTTCGCCAAATACGATGTTTGCATTACCAATGATAGTAACGACATCTGCAAGGTAAGTGCCAACAAGCAACTCTTGTAAGATACTTGTATGCCAAAAACTAGGAGCTCGTAGCTTTAATCTATATGGATATGGATCTCCTTGAGAATTGATGTAAAAACCAAGTTCTCCTTTTGGTGATTCTGTTGCAACATATACTTCACCTACTGGTGGTCTCATTCCTTGAGTCACTAACACAAAATGCTGCATAAGTGAGTAGTTTTGAGTCATAATCTGCTCTTTAGGAGCTGAGATATAACTTGGTGCATGAGCCATAAGCTCTGGTCCAGTCTCTTTATACATAGGGATTAATTGTTGTAAGATTTTGATAGATTCTCTTAGCTCTTTCATATGAAGTTTATATCTTCCATAGCTATCACAGGTTTCACTTACAGGAACATCAAATTCTACTTCATCATAAAGCTCATACGGTTCTTCTTTTCTTAAATCCCATGCTATGCCACTTCCTCGAAGCATCGGACCACTACAACCCCATGATTGAGCCATCTTAGGAGTAATGATACCCACATCTTCAAGTCTCATTTTCCAAATTCTGTTTTGATCAAGTAAGCCTTCATAATCTGCTATGTCATTTGGTAATTTATCCAAAAATTTTGCTAAATTTTCCAACCAACCTTTTGGTAAATCAAGTGGAACTCCACCAATTCTTACAGCACTATGAGTAAGTCTTGCACCACAATAATCTTCAAATAAGTCCATCGCAAACTCACGTTCACGGAAGCAGTAAAGAAAAATTGTCATTGCACCAACATCAAGAGCATGGGTCGCTAACCAAAAGAGATGTGAAGTTATACGTGAGAGTTCAAGAAGCATCATTCTTATGACTTTTGCACGTCTTGGAACATCTAAATCTAAAAGTCTCTCCACGGCTAAAGCAAATCCATAGTTATTTGAAGTAGAGGCTATATAATCCATCCTATCTGTTGTTGGCAAAAATTCATTGTATATCATGTTTTCAGCCATCTTTTCCATACCACGATGCAAGTAACCTATATCAGGAACAGCTTTTGCGACTTTTTCTCCATCAAGTTCTAAGATAAGACGAAGCTGACCATGCGAACTTGGGTGTTGTGGACCAAAGTTGATAATCATATGGTTATCATCTCTTTCAAAGACTAAATTCTCAAAAAATGGTTGTAATCTATTGACTTTTTGCATCTTATCTTCTCTCTTTTAGTATCTTACTCTCAGATTTTTTGAGCTTTTTAACTATGACTATACCGCCCTCTTCTTGATAATCCGTTTGCGTTTGCTCATCACTATATGGTGCTCCAAAAGGTACTTCATGTTTGATTCTTGAAAAGTTATATGTATCTTCTTGCACTATCTTTGCACTATCTCTCTCTTCTGGTCCGATAACATCTCTGTACTCTTTGCCGAAGATTTTATCAACCTCGTACCACTGTGCTGCTTCATCACCATGAAGCGGATAGGTTTTTCTTAGAGGATGGTCATACCAGTCATCTGGCATTAAAATTCTTTTCATATAGTGGTGTCCAACTATGCATATGCCAAACATATCATACATTTCTCTTTCAGCCCAGTCTGCACTTTTATAAATGTTTGAAACTGTTTTTATCTCTTCTTTTTCTTTGATAAAGAACTTTACACGCATTCTTTTGTGTTTTGAAGTTGAAAGGAGTTGATAAAAAATCTCAAATTCTCCACTTTTTGCTAACCAATCAATCGCACTATGTTCGCTTAAGAAGTTATAAGAGAGTTTATCCCTTAAAAATTTTAAAACTTCCACATTATCTTTTGGATTGATATAGATAACTAACTGTCCTTTTTGGATATAAGCCTCTTTGATAAAGAAGGAGGATTCTAAATCTTTTACATCCTTTGCAAATACTTCATCAGTAGCTATATCTTCTTTTGGGATATGAGGAACTTTATGAAATCTATCCGTGTAGTAAGGCTTTGCTTGTACATTTTTTTTATCAAAATATTTTCTCATTTTACTCTCTCCTTTTCAAGAAGCAAAGCTACTTGAAAATTCCTAGCACTAAAGCTAGAGCTTTGCTCAGAAGCAAAAATTCTTTTTTGATTATCAAATAATTTTTGCATCATACCAACCTTTTTGGCTTCAATGCTTTTGATGCACTCTCTGTTCTAATTTTCTTTTGTAAAAGCATAAGTGCGTATTGGAGTGTTTCAGGACGTGGAGCACAACCTGGAAGATAGATATCAACAGGAATTATCCTATCTGCACCTTGAACAGTAGCATAAGTGTTAAACATTCCTCCAGTATTTGCACAGCTTCCCATGCTTATAACCCATTTTGGCTCACTCATTTGATCATATAATCTTCTCATAAAAGGAGAGTGCTTTTTAGTAAGTGTTCCAGCGATAACAAGTACATCTGATTGTCTAGGACTTGCTCTAAAGATAGTTCCAAATCTATCAAAATCATATCTACTAGCACCTGTTGCCATCATCTCAATCGCACAACATGCTAATCCATAGGTAAGTGGCCACAAAGAATTGCTTCTACCCCATTGAACAAGTTTATCAACGGTAGTTAAAGCAACTGGTAAACCACCCTCTGCTAAATAATTTATTTTATGCTGTGCCATTCAAGCGCTCCTTTTCTCCATGCATACACAAACCCAATCGTAAGCAAAAGAATAAATAAAATCATCTCTATAAAACCAAACCAACCAAGTATCTTAAAATCAACTGCCCAAGGGAACATAAATATAATTTCTACATCAAAAAGGATAAATAACAAAGCAAAAAGATAAAAATGCGCAGAAATCTTATTTGGCTGTTTACTCACCTCAGGACCACACTCATAGATAGACAATTTTAACTTTTCAGTGTCTAATCTAGCCATTCTTCTACTGACTATTCTTGCTAAAACAGTAATGCCATAAAATACCACAGCACCAAAAACGAAAAGAAAAAATGCTCCAAAGTAAGGATGAGCAAAATCCATATGTGACAGTTGTGTCATGGAAAATCCTTTAAATAATATCAACTCAAGGCAATTTTTTTGCCTTCAATAAAGATTTTTAAAGATTTATAAATTCTTTCTTAAGCAAGTAAGGCTTTCTAATATATATAAAAAAACTTTTAGAATAGCTTATTAGTGCTTTTTATATCTCTTTTTAAGCATACTTGCTGTTACTTTATTTCTCAGTAACTAAAAAGCCCATTGATTTCTCTTCTCCAAATACTCCTTTTGTTTCCCTCTCAATAGTATCTATAAAATCTTGCATCAAGAAAATTGGTTCTTCTTTGACAGCTACTTTTAAAGCACAGTTTTTTAATACCAGTTTTATCTGTCCACCACTTAATTTATACTTCGCAAGTTCTTCGATACTAAAATTTTCCTCATATACAGCTGTCTCTGGAAGTAGTTTTCTCCAAAGCTCTAGCCTTTGAGTAAAAGTTGGTTTTTCAAAAGCTATCTTATAGTCAAATCTTCTCGAAAAAGCACTATCTATATTTTCCAAAAGATTCGTGGTTGCAATAAGCATACCATTAAACTTTTCAATCTGCTCTAAAAAGATATTTTGCATTTGGTTATGCATCTTTTCAGCACTACCACTTGCATCTGTACTTCTTGCACTTAAAAACTGATCTGCTTCATTAAGTAACAACACTGGTTCACTTTTGGTTTTTAATGCCAAATCTCTATATGTATCAAAAATTTTTCTTACATTTTGTTCACTTTCTCCTACATATTTTGAGAGGATTTTAGAACAATCAAAACTAAGAACTCTTTTTTTCATAGATTTTGCCAAAGAGAGAGCCGTCATCGTTTTACCAGTACCAGGAGGTCCATAAAAAATAATTTTTGCATCAATGCCATTGCGCTTCTCTTTTATACCCCATTCCCTTAAAAGCCTTACTACATTTCTATCAAGTTGCTTTAAAAGGTTATCCAAAAGCTCTCTTGTTTTTGGGGTTAAGACAACATCATCTAAAGTTGTTTTAGGATCAACAAGTTCAAATAAATCTTGTTCATTGATAAGCATATCCAACTTAATCTTTTTCGCTTTTTTATCTTTATTTGGATGCATGATTTTTTGCAGTAACTCTTCATGGATAAAAAAACTTCTACTGACCCCTCCAAAACCATTGAGCATCTCATCATAATCAATTATCTCATTTTCTATAAGTTTTGCACCATCTTCAAGTAAAGCTCTATTTTTAATTTTTTCATAATCATCAAAACTAATAAGACTCACAAGTGTATTCATATCCCGTAAACTTTCAAACTCTCCAGCGTACTCCTCTTTTAGAAGAGCTAAAAAGATGATTTGTTCTTTTTGATTTAACTCATTTTCTTTGAAAATATTTTCCACTACGATATCAATTTTTGTTGCTTTTACTCTCTCTTCTATCCTTGACTCTAACTGTTGTAACTTGCTTTTGATACGATTTGATGAAGCAGAATTTTGAGTAAGAGACTGTTTGGAAAGTCCTAATTGTTGGTAAAATTCTATGCGTAAAAACTGGTCTTTAAGATACTCTAAGTGATCTGTGTATTCTCCGATTTGAGGAAGTTCTACTTCTAAAGTACCCTCTTCTAAAAGTTTTAAAAATGTTGAGCTTAAAGCAACCGTAGAATTTAAAAGTTCAATATTGGAGACTTCTCCGATTTTTAGGTTTACAAAACTTCCATGAGTAATCCAACCTTGGTCAAGAAGATTTCTCACAAAAGGAAGAGCCTTTACATGTAAATAATCTTTTTCTCCAAATAAGCTGATAAGAACTTCACTCACAACAACTTCTATACTCCCTTGTACATAGTTTTGTGTCATCTGCTTTAAAATTTTTGCTTCTTCCATGGAGCATTTTAATTGCTCATAAATTTTGCTTTTTTCTATACGATTAGATTCTAAAAAGTCTATTAGGTATTGCAATTGTAATCCTTGATTCTTATTGCGATGTTGCATTATATAATCATAACATAACAAAGAGATGACAAATATTAAGGATAGATTATAAAAGGAAACAAAGCTTTAAATGTAAGTTTTTAAAGCTTTGTTTGGAGTTATTTTTTAAATTCGCCTTGTAATACTTTTTCTTTCAAAACTCTCTTAAGTACTTTCCCTGTTGCATTTTTTGGAAGTTCTTCAACAAAATAGATATGTTTAGGAATTTTGAAGTTTGCTAAATGGAGTTTAAGGTATTGTTTGAGTTCGATTTCTTTGAGTTTTGCATCTTCTTTAGGTTGTACAAATGCCATAACTTCTTCGTCATTTGTTGCGTTATCTTTAATCCCTATTACAGCAACAGAATCAACACCATTATATTTGTATATAACTTCTTCAATCTCTCTTGGATAGATATTGATGCCTTTTGAGATGATAAGGTCTTTTTTTCTATCAACTATATAGATAAATCCATCTTCATCTATCTTGCCCAAGTCCCCTGTTCTAAGCCAACCATTTATGATAGTCTCGTCAGTCGCATCTGGTCTGTTCAGGTAACCTTGCATAACACAATCACCCTTAACGATAATTTCACCAACTTCTCCGATTGGGAGCTCAACCATCTCTTCGTTAACAATTTTGACCAAATAACCTGGCAATGGTAATCCCACAGAAAGAGGTTTTTGCCAATCTAAACGATTGACAGCAACAGCAGGAGAACATTCACTAAGCCCATAACCCTCCGTTAAAGTTGCTTTCTTAAACTTTTTGCCAAACTCATTTAAAACTTGCTCGCTCAAAGGCGCACTTCCTGAGATAAAAACCCTAATCTTGTTAAATAACATAAAATACCAAGGGATTTTAGCCTTAATCAAAGAGTTATAGAGTGTTGGAACTCCTAAAAAGATAGTAACTCTCTTTAAGAGTGTCTGCTTCATGACATTTTGAAATGGAAAAACAGATTTGACGATAACCAAAGATGAGTTTGTATAAATAGGTAAAAGCACCATGATAGAGAGTGTAAAAGAGTGAAACATCGGTAAAAAGACGATAAATCTATCTTTTTGGGTTACTTTAAAAGCAATTTCACCTGCAATTGAGTTAGAGAAAAGATTTCTAAAGCTAAGCATTGCCCCTTTTGGTTTACCAGTAGTTCCAGAGGTATAAACGATACATGCCAAATCATCTAAAATTGGTCTTTTAGAAAGCTGTTCATGCGTCTCCATACTTCCTGTAATCTCAACAAAACTATAATTTTTCTCATCTAAACCCTCATAATCCTCTGTCCAAACGATTTTTTCAACACTTGTTGTATCTAAGAGATTTTTTGTTTCTGTTGAAAACGACGAGGAACTGATGAGCATACGAGCACCACAGTCATTGAGAATATACTCAAACTCTTCATGCTTTAAAAAAGTATTGATCGGAACTGCAACTGCTCCTATCTTAGTGATAGCAAAAAAAGAGATAAGAAACTCTTCGCAGTTTCCAACTATCATAGCTATTTTATCTCCATTTTTTATACCACTAAATTCTAAAAATCTTGCAAATGTATCAATTTTTTGTTTTAAACGTAGATTATCTACTTTTCTATCTTCTATAAAAATAACTGTTTTTTTAGGATTGATTTTTGCATTATGCTCTATCGCTTCATAGAAATTTTGGTATTTATACTCTAGCATTTTCTTCCTTTTAAGCCCAAAGGGCGACTTATATCTATACTTTAAAAAGTACAGATATAAGCCCTCTAAAAAATAGAGAGCCTAATTTTACTAGATTAAAACTTGTATTTAAATGACGCCGTTACTAGATGCGCTGAAGCATCTGAAAATGTACCACTTATGCCACCTGTATTACTAACAGTAAGTTCATCTTTTTGATCATAAAGATACG
>DLUF01000014.1 GCA_002742765.1 Sulfurospirillum sp. UBA12182
GAGCTTAACACTCCAGAAGTTATACTCAAAGAGAAAATAATCCCTCTTGGTGTAGCGGGGAAAAGCTGAAGCATTTTGTTTGCGATAATTTTATGTAAGCCTGTTTTTTCAACAGAAATTGCCAACATAAAGCCACCTAAAAATAAAAAGATAATTGATTGTGAGTAGTTAATAGTTGTTGCATTTGTGCCTAAAACGCCAAAAGAAGGAAATAAGATAATTGGCAGTAAAGATACTACTCCTAAAGGTAAACCCTCATTTGTCCACAAAGCCACTAAAGAGACTATGATACCCAACAAAATCGACTCTTGCTGGTTAAATACCAAACTACTTATACCAAATGAGAGAATCCCTAATACAACCGAATAAAATATCTTTTTATACATCCATTACCTTTATTTTGAAATATAATTTAATTTATATCCCATACCACCTTGATTTAAAATCGTGTTATTTGGGAGTTTTCTTCGTAATCTCTTGATGAGAGCTCTGATGTTTTCAACTGTTGTCAAATCACCTTCCCATACATACTGTTCAATCTGTTCAAAAGTGACAACTTTATCTAAATTTTTAGCAAATAAAGTTAAAAGAAGAATTTCCTTTTTTGCTAATTTAACCTCTTTTTGATTTTTATCGTGCAAAATCTCTTTTAAAACATCAAAACAGAAACCGCTTTGGAGCCCTATACGTAAGTTTTCACTCACGCAAAATTTTTCTATCTTTTTTTCTAGTTCATACATATAAAAAGGTTTTTTAAGATACTCATCACAACCTTTTTTATATGCTTCTTGGATAGATTCTAACTCGGTATTTGCACTGATTATGATAGCAGGAGTACACTTATCCATGCTTCTAATCTCTTTAAGCAAACTCAATCCATCTAAACCTGGAACGTTAATATCTAAGATAAAGCAATCATATCCATCATCAATGGCATCAATAGCTTGTTTACCATCTTCAAACAAATCTATATGATAATTCTTTTGACCTAATGCCTCGATGATAAGATTTGAAAGCCTTTTATTGTCTTCAAGAAGTAGTATCTTCATCTTTCTCCTTTTTGTGAAAGAGCGTTACTCGTATCGTTGCACCTTCACTGACTTTTAAAGCTTCTATCTTCCCTCCCATCTTATCTTCAATCAATACTTTTGCCATATAAAGCCCAAATCCATCACCATTTTCTTTACATGTAAAGAATGGTTCAAATATTTTTTCTAAATTTTTCTCAGGAATGCCTACTCCATTATCTATGATATCTATAATCGTAGAAGAGTCTTTTTCATAGACATTTATCTTTAAAGAACCCTCAATTCCTTCTTCTTCTCTTCTTTTTACTATACTATCTTTTGCATTGTTTATAATGCTTAAAATAGCTTGTTTAAACTCATTTGCATATCCATAAATCATTTCATAATCTTTGATGAAAAAGTGAACATCCAATTTTATGTAGTTGTATTTTAAACTATTATGTATGACTTTTATGAGACCTTTTATCGCCTCTTCTATTGAAAAATCACTCTTTTTTGCTGAAGGCTTTATAAAAGCTCTAAAATCATCTATGGTATTTGTCATATATTCGACTTGCTTCATAATGTCATCAACAAACTCTCGTGCTTCTGCTTGAGTTATATTGACTCTTTTTTGCTTATACATCAACTCTTGGGCGATAGAAGATATCTCAACAAGAGGATTTTTCCATTGATGAGCAATGGAAGTAATCATTTCTCCGATTTCAGAGAGTTTAGAACGCTGTACAACAAATTGTTCTTCTTTTTGCCTTTGTAGCTGCAATTTTTTGATTTCAGTAACATCACTCAAAACTGTTACGATGCCTGCTGGTTCGTTATTTTTATTAAGATATTGTTTTCTTCGTATCAAAACATTCATAGGTTTTTTAGAAAGATTATATAAGATAGCTTGTGTTTCTGATACAAAGGTTTTTTTATCAGAAAATAAAGAACAAACTTCAGGAAGTACATTTGTCAGTGGTTGTCCTATAATATCCTCTTTTTTCATCTTTAGCATTGAACAAAATGTATCATTACATCCCAAAAGAATACCATCATTGCTTTTCCAAAAAATCGCATCTTTAATGTTGTTTAATAAAACATTATCTAGTTTATTTTGTTCACTCATTTTTACTTCTAAAGAGATTCGTTTCGATATATTTACAATCAAACCTATAATGAGTAACACTAAAAGAGGCATGAGAACAAAAACACTATCTATTACCTCTCTGTTTTTATCAAAGAAGTTTTTAGGTTCATTGATAATCGTCGCACCTAGTGGCACTAGTTTTGGATCAAGGTTATACTTCTTTAAAATATTAAAATCAAAATAGGTATGTGTTAAGGGTTTAGTTATCTCGATTTGAAGAGGTGATTTACCTTGCAAAACCTCTATGGTTTTGTTTGCAGCTATAAATCCTTGATCAAAAGGATTTA
>DLUF01000091.1 GCA_002742765.1 Sulfurospirillum sp. UBA12182
TGTGCTCTTCCGATCTTACTCTTTTAATCCAACCGAGATATTTTCTAAAACATTTAAGGAGCTAAAAAGTGCTCCAAACTGAAATAAAACTCCATATTTTAACCGCATCTCATGCTTACTTACTTCATCAAGTAAACTTAAATCTTTTCCTAAAACTTTCATCGTTCCACTGTAATATTTTTGTAAAAATATCATTTCACGCATCAAAGTACTTTTACCACTTCCACTTCCACCTAAAAGTCCAAAAATCTCGCCTTCTTTTACCTCAAAACTAACACCATCATGAACTACTTTATCCCCAAACTTTGTTACGATATCTTGTGCTTGGACTATCAAAGGTCTAACTCCGTTAAGAAAACTGAGATAATCGCATCCATAGCTATAACCCAAAAAATAGCATTTACAACACTAATCGTTGTGTATTTACCAACACTTTGAGTGCTTGAGCTTATCTGAAAGCCTCTAAAACAGCCTATAACAGCTATAATCCAACCAAAAATCGGTGCTTTTAACAACCCTATATAGATATGTTTTAACTCCACACTCTCTTGCATTCTCAGCAAAAACTCTTCAAAACTGATTCCTAAGCTCACTGAAGCTACAACCATACCACCAAAGATAGAAACACAATCAGCAAAAAAGACCAAAAGAGGTAAAGATATCATAAGCCCTATAACTCTAGGAAGCACTAGAAAATTCCAAGCAGAAAAACCCATCGTTTCCATAGCATCTATCTCTTCTGTTATCTTCATAACTCCTATTTGAGCAGTAAAAGAAGAAGAGCTTCGCCCTGCTACAACGATGGCTGTTAACAATGGCGCCAACTCTCTTGTTACTGAAATCGCTACCATCTCTACGATAAAGATATTTGCTCCAAATTTTTCTAGCTGTACTGCTCCTTGGAAAGCTATCACAATGCCTATGAGAAAAGAGGTTAAGAAGATAATAGGCAAAGCATTTACACCACTTGTTTGGATATGAAAAAGGGTTGCTTTAAGGCGAAATTTGTGAGGGCTGAGTATCGTTTGTTTCAAAGAGGCAAAAACACCTCCGACAAAAGAGAAAAAATCTATCATGGTTTTTTTAGATTGAATACTAAAAAGTCCTATATCATAAAAAAATTGCGATATTACATTCGTTTTGGACGGTTTTATGAGCTTTTGTGTATAGTTTTTTTCACATACCTCAAAGAGTTTAGCAAGTTTTTCATTCATACATATAATATCAATCATAGAGCCATTTTTTTCTATTTGCTTTTTAAAACTTAAAAAAGCCACAATCCCATGCGTATCAAAATCTTCCACTTTAGAAAAGTTAAAAACGATATTTCCTTGTAAATGGATATATTTTTTCAACTCTTCTGCTATAAAACGAGCATTTTTTAGTATCCATGCACCCTGCATATTAAAAACAGTTTTATTTTTAAGTTCTTTAACCAAAACATATGAGGATTTAAGCATAATACTCCACTCTTCTTGATGATTACTTAGAATGTTTACATTATATCACACTTAGTATAAAGAAGGGGAAAGAGAAAAAAGTAAAGGTCTTTTGATGAGAGATTTTAGCGCCAGGATAAGACCTTTACTACCAAGACATGTTTCTGACGCACTGTGTCGAATTATACTTTCTGTACTATTTAATTAAGCTTTATAAAAAAAATTATATGAGATTTGATTGAGGAGAAATAGGGTGAAATCAGTGCTTGGCCTTACCTTATCACCCTATACATTTTAAGTCATGTATGAAATTGCTTGATAAAATTGTACAAATTCAAGGTAAACGGTTAGTTAACTTACAAGAAGGGCAAATACCTTGTATAATGACATTTTCTATATCATAATTCTGCAAAGTTACATAAATGCCACTTTTTATGCACTCCACTTGATTGCATACTCTACATGTAAAGTGTGCATGGGGTTTTCTTTTTAACTCAAAATAGCGTTTTTTATCGTGTGATTCGATAGCATTTATAAGATTACTCTCTTCAAACTTTGATATATTTCTATAAAAAGTTGCTTTATCCATAGAAATACTCTCCTTGATATTTTCATAACTCACAGGTTGTGTACAAGTCTCTAAAATCTCAAGTATCTCTTTTCTTGCTTGTGTTACCTTTATCCCTTTTTCTTCTAAGAGTTTTCCACTAGGCATACTACACCTCATATTTTTGCGACTAAGTTGCAAATAAGTTTACATATTATATCATTTTAAAAATTATATGCGACTTAGTCGCAAAAAAGGAAAACAGATGAAGAAACTTATTTTAAGCCTTTTACTTCTAGTAAGTAGCAACTTATTAGCAAAGGTAAATGCAGTAGTTAGTATAATCCCTCAGCAAACAATTTTAGAACAAATCGGTGGTGATAAAGTAGAAATAACTCTAATGGTTACACCAGGAAACTCCCCTCATACGTATGAGCCAAAACCAGCACAGATGAGAGAGATTGAAAAAGCAAATTTATATTTTACTATTGGAGTAGAGTTTGAAAAAGCATGGCTTGATAAATTTGTTGCTCAAAATGGTAAGATGAAAGTTATTAGTGTTGCAAAAGGAATCGAAAAACTTCCTATGAAAGAACATTCTCACGAAGGGCATGAACACAAAGCTCATGATGACCATGAACATGCTAACACAGACCCTCATGTCTGGACTTCCCCAGAAAATGTTAAGATAATCGCAACAAATATCTATGAGGCTCTACTTAGAGTTGATAAAGCCCATAAAGAGTACTATTAGAAAAGAATAGAACACGTCTGAACTCCAGTTATCTATAGCCTTAACATAGGACTCTTTATGCTTTTTATCAACTATAAGTAGAGCCTCATAGATATTTGTTGTGATTATCTATGAGGCTCTAT
>DLUF01000080.1 GCA_002742765.1 Sulfurospirillum sp. UBA12182
CCATCAACCCACTTGCACCTGCTCCAATGATAGCTATATCATAAACCAATCAAAGCTCTTTAAAGGAAGAATAGTTCTGTCTAATCGCTTCATAAAGAACGATTCCTGCACTGGTTGCAAGGTTAAGGCTTCTGCCATTTTTCCCCATAGGTATCGTGATAGTGTTTTCCCAACGAAGTTGCATAAGCTCTTTTGGAAGCCCCGTACTCTCCCCTCCAAAAAAGATAAAATCTCCTTTTTGAAACTTTGCATCAAAGTACAAGTTAGTTGTTTTTGTAGTTGCAAAGAAAAATCTCTCTACACTTTGCTGGTGTACTTCTAAAAACTCCTCCAAACTTTCCCACACTTTTAAATCTAGTAAATGCCAATAATCAAGCCCTGCTCTTCGCACAGCTTTTTCATCAAGTTCAAACATAGTAGGTTTGATGATGTGTAAAGTTGCATCTGTGTTTACACACATTCTGCCTATACTGCCAGTGTTTTGTGGAATCTGAGGATGTACTAAAACAATGTTAAACATCAAAAAATCACCGTTTTATTTCCATGAACAAAAACTCTATCTTCCAAAACAAGTTCCACGGCATGAGAGAGTACATTTTTTTCTACATTTCTTCCTGCACGTTGCATATCTCTCCAAGAATACTCATGATTCACATTGATAACATCTTGTGCGATTATCGGGCCTTCATCAAGATTATCATTTACAAAATGAGCAGTTGCACCTATGATTTTAACACCTCGTATAAAGGCTTGTTTATAAGGATTTGCACCGATAAAAGCAGGTAAAAATGAGTGGTGTATATTGATGATACGCTCTTCATACTCTTTGACAAAATCACTTGTTAATATCCTCATATACTTTGCTAATATGATGTAATCACAAGGGTAAGTTTTTAAAACTTCTAGGACACGTTTCTCATGTTCTACTCTACCTAAGCCCTCAGCACTCACATGGTGATAAGGAACATTGAACTTTTCTGCTAACTCTTGTAGATAATCATAATTAGAAACAACAGCAACAACTTCGGCATTTAATTCACCACTATAATACTTCAAAAGCAAATCACCTAAACAGTGTGACTCTTTTGTTGCCATGATAATCACTTTTTTTCTTGTCTTTTTTGCAAGGTTAATATTGACATCATTTGGCATAATCTCTTGTAACTGTGTTGTTACTTTTTTTACATCAACTTCCCCACTTATAAGTGCTCTATAAAAGAATTTTCCATTTTCATTATCAACGAACTCGTCATTTTTTTCTATGTTCAAGTCATTTGCGTATAAAACATCTGAAATTTTATATATAAGTCCCTTTGCATCGGAACAATCTATCTTCAATATATGACAACTCATCTTCTCTCCATAAAATAAAAGGGGTATTATAGCAAAAGTTAAATTTTCAACAATTATCTTTTACTTTTTATCTATTTTGCTACAATATCAAGCCAACTTTAGAATTTTTTCTATCCAACCATTAAATCTTATTGATTCTTCTCTCATTGCGGCTAATCCTATATCGCCTGCTATTCCTTCACCATGAAAAACTTTGTCATACTTTTCATTCATAAGTTCAAACAAACTTTCTAGTCTTTTATGAGGTGCCGTTTCAGGTGAATCATTAATTTTTTCTATATCTGCAACAACATCAATCATCTTTCGCATTTCTTTTTCGACGTTGTCATCTCCAAAGTACTCCGTAAAGTACTCCGGTTTGCTAAAAAGAAGTGTTTCAAATTCGTACTTTTGAATATATGGGATAAACTTTCTGTCATTAAAAAGTTCATAGAGAATTTTTTCCAACTCATCTATATCATCCGTAGGTCTATCACTAAATCCATAAAAATCATACAGTGTTGTCACATAATCATGGTTAGATAAAAGCTTTTGAATCTCACTTTTTATTCTATTTACATTTATACACCCACCCTTATGTTTTCTTCCACATTTATCTTTACTTGTTGAAACAATCACTGGTATCATCTCTATATCATAATACCTAAAAAAAGGCGTTAAGACCTTTTTGCAAAACTCATCTTCAGTCTGTCCTTCAATAGAAAGGGCGATTCTAATCATAATTTGGTACCCCACCGATTAGATTTTTCTGCCACATTTCACCGACACTGTACTCTTCAAACCATTCTTTGTATTTTTCTTCATCAAGCCTATTGAATACAGTTGCATTCTCTTTGGTATCTGCGATGATAATATCTTGAATATCAAAAAAATCAGCAAAAGTAGCGGACTGTGTGGAAGCAATGATTTGTGTTTTGTTAGATGCAACCCTAAAAAGTGATGCTAAAATCTGTAAGGCAAAAGGATGAAGTCCGAGTTCAGGTTCATCAAGCAAAATCATCGTCGGTAAATTTGGTTGTAAAAGCAATGTTGTCAAACAAATAAATCGTATGGTTCCATCTGAGAGGTCATTGGCATCAAAATATAAATCACTACCCTTATGTTTCCATCTAAGTTTTATCATATCTTGATTTGCAATATCCGGTTCTAATATAAAATCATGAAAAAACGGAGCAACTCGTTGAATGGTTTTTACTATTTTATTGTAAGAACCATCATGATTATTTTTTATGAAATATAAAAATGCCGATAAGTTTCCCCCATCAACCGCTAAAGAATAATAGTCATTAATATTGCACGGTTGCTTCATTGGTGAAGCTTTACTGGTATCATGGAAATGATAGACTTTCCAATCTTTGATATAACCAACAATATGCCCTAAAGGTGAAGCTGTGTGCGCTTTATTTGGTAATTTAGATTCTTTTCCGCCCACATTCTCTAATGAATATTCCTTTGTTCCACCATGATAATCAATCATATCAGCAAAAAAATATCCTTTTTCACTTTTAAATATCAAACCATCTTTGTCATCGGGTATTAAAGTAGTCTGATATCCATTAGGTGTAAACAACATAGAAAAATTTAATTTATCGGTAGTTTTTTTACCAAAATGTAATAGTTTATTAGCACCACCAAGTTGAGCTACATAAAGTTCAAGCTCTTTGTCAACAAGCTTTCTAACAAAATTAAAGAAACCAATAAAATTACTCTTTCCAACTCCATTAGCACCTATGAGTATATTGATTGACGAAAAACTCATTTCAAGTGATTTGATAGATTTGTAACCGCTAATTTTTAGTTTATCTAATTTACCCAATTTTTCCATATTCTCACCTAATGTTACATTATGTACAGGTACTTCATTTTAATATTTTTAATTATACCTTTTCAAATATTATGAGGCGTTAAACAATCTGAAATTAAATACATTTTTCATTTAATTGTTTCCAAAACCCTTCGTTCATACTCTTTTTTGATAGCTTCTTTCTCAAAACCTTCTTTGATAACATCTTGGATATCTATACCACCAGTATAGATACTTTCAAAAACTCCAAGCTTAACAGCCTGCTCTTTAATGCCTTTTTGATAATTTCCAAGCCAGCGTTTTATAGGTATATGCATCGCTATTTCTAAAAGTTCTTTATCCGTTGGGTTTTTGATAAAAGGTTGGTATCTAAAGATTTGATGATAGCTATTTGGTACTTCAAGTTTTCCTAAAAGCTCTTTTATATTTAAGCAAAGTACCCCACTTGTGATGTAGAGAAAGTAGTACTCTTCTAACTCTTTTTCTTTGTATATATCTTCTAATTCTAAAGCAGCATTTGCAACATCAAAAGAGTTTACATGTAAAGAAAAAATCTTCTCAAATAACCCTAACTCATAAAAGTATCTAAGACCTATATGAAGGTGTTTTGCAAAAAAAAGTTTTTGTAATTCCCAAAAAACTCTAGTCCTACTCAAATCTGATAAATCCAGCTCTCTCATCACAGCTAAAGTCTTCTCTTCTATTTGAAAATCAAACCTTGAGGCAAATCCAACAGCTCTTAAAACTCGTAAACTATCTTCCTTAAAAGCTGCAACATCTATAAGTCGAATGAGTTTCTTATGGATATCGCTCACACCTCCCCAAAAATCCAAAAACTCGCCATCAAAGATGTTTTGCATGAGTGCATTCATACTAAAATCTCGTCTTTTTGAAGCGATTTTTTCATCTTGGGTCAAAGAGACTTCAAAAGCCTTATGACCTGTTCCATTTTTTTGCTCGATTCTAGGCATAGCAAGGTCGATATTTTTATATTTGTACACAAAAAAACTTTTGCCAACACCCAAAGCACCTACGCTTTGCATAAGAGAATCAAAAGTCTCAGGAGCGATGTCATAAACTTCGATATCTATATCTTTTATTTTATTTTTTAAGAGCAAGTCCCGAACGCAGCCACCTACGAAGTAGGCTCTTTTTGTGTGTGGTGATAAAAGGTTAATTATCTCTTTGATTTCGGGCAGAAGATATGGAGGGAAGCCTCCTAAATGTTTCATTTAGAGTCCAAATGCTCTAATCTTTCATCGATGATAGCCAAAAGATACTCTAAAAAGTTGAGCGTTAAATCTATCTTTGCTTCTATATTTTTGTTATTTGGAGATTGAAAACCTTCAAAAAGAACAAGTACTCGTTCTCTTAAATTTTCACAAAAAACTCTCTCATCACTTAAAGGTTTTTCGATTTCAGGCTCTTTTGGGATTGCTTTTTCTTCTTCTAAGCTAGGTGGCTTTAGCACTCCACTACTAAGAGGTGCTTTTTGGACTTCCTCTACTACTGGTTTAGGAGAAGTTTGTTCTTGTGGAGGAACTATCTCTTCAAGTTCTGCCAAAGTAGAAAGTATCATATCTTTTAATTCCATAAATCACACCTTTTTTTTATATGCGCGCTAACCAACGCTCAAACTCTTGAAACTCGACTTCACTATCCATGTTAAGAAAAAACTTTTTCATATCTTCATTGACTCCAAGGTATTTTTTTCTTATTCCTGAGAGTCTTTTGATAGCGATTTTAGCTTCTTTGTTATTTGGATTTTCTTTTAACAACTCTTTATAAATCTCCAAAGCCTCTTTTTTGAGACCTTGGAGTTCATAGATCGATGCTAAAGTGAGAGTTTTCATCTAACTGTCTCCTTTTTACTGAGCAAAACTATCAAAAGCGCTTTCCCAAATGGAAAAGTTTCTCTGAAAGCCCAGCAAAAATTCCTCTCACTCTTGTGAAGCAAAGCGGTTGCAAAGCAATCACTCTCTTCGAGAAAGTACGAAACAAGTTTCTGTATTTTCATTATATCTTCGCTACATAATCTGCGATGATAGAGCCTATCTCACTTGTTGAGCAAACTTCTTTTGCACCAAGAGAAGAGAGGTCTTTTGTTCTATAACCATCTTTTAGGACATTTTTAACTGCTTTTTCAATTCTATCTGCTGCTTTAACTTCGCCTAGAGCAAAACGCAACATCATAGCAGCACTTAGTATCGTAGCTATTGGATTAGATATCCCTTGTCCTGCGATATCTGGTGCTGAACCGTGGATAGGTTCAAAAAGCCCTACTTTTCCACCTACTGAAGCAGACGCCAAAAGACCGATAGAACCACTTATCATACTCGCTGCATCACTTAAAATATCTCCGAAGATATTTCCTGTAAGGATGACATCAAATTGTCTAGGATTTCTTATAAGCTGCATCGCTGCATTATCAACATACATGTGAGAAAGTGAAACTTCAGGATAATCAAGTGCAACTTCTTCAACAGTTTCTCTCCAAAGTTGACTCACTTCTAGGACATTTGCTTTATCGACTGAACAGAGGTTTTTACGTCTTTTCATAGCACTTTCAAAACCTATCTTTGCTATACGTCTTATCTCATCTTTAGTATAAACCATCGTATTGTAAGCTCTGTTCTCTTCTTTGGCTCTTGGTTCTCCAAAATAGATACCACCAGTTAGTTCTCTTACAACAAAAAGATCAACTCCTTTTAAAACTTCTGGTTTAATGGTACTTGCATCAACTAACTCATCAAAAACTTGAGTTGGACGCAAATTTGCGAAAACACCAAGTTCTTTTCTTAAGCGTAAAAGACCACTTTCAGGGCGAAGTTCACGTGGAAGCTTATCCCACTTTTCTCCACCTATCGCACCAAAAAGCACTGCGTCAGAGTTTAAACATCCCTCAACAGTCTCATCAGGAAGCGGTACACCTTTGACATCATAAGCAGCACCACCCATGAGGTACTCTTCATAATTTAATTCAAAATCCTCTTTTGCACTAACGGCATCAAGTACCTTTACAGCTTCATCAACGATTTCAGGACCAATGCCATCACCTTTGATAATCGCTATTTTATAGTTTTTCATTGTATTTCTTTCTTTGCATAATTGATAAGTCCACCACACGCTATAAGCTCTTGCATGAACTCTGGAATTGGTGAAAAAGCATAAGAACGATTTGTATCTAGATTCTCTATCTTTCCACTATCCATATCTATTTTTATCGTTTGTCCCTCTTTTATCTCATTAGATTCTTTGAGTTCAAAGATAGGCAATCCCATGTTAAAAGCATTTCTATAAAAAATTCTTGCAAAACTTTTAGCAACAACAGCTTCAACACCTGCTGCTTTGAGAGCTATTGGAGCATGTTCACGAGAACTTCCACAACCAAAGTTTTCACCAGCAACTATAACGTCACCTTTTTTGAGTTTTTTGCTAAACTCTGGATCAGCATCTTCCATAACATGTTTTGCTAACTCATCAGGATCTGAAGTATTTAGGTAGCGAGCTGCGATAATGAGGTCTGTGTCGATATTGTCGCCAAAATTCCACACTTTTGCGGTAATGATATTCATAAAAATCCTTACATTTCTTAGAGTGAATTTTTAAATTCGGATATCATTTTACCCAAAAAGGATTATAAAAAAGATTAAGCCAAAATTACAAACTACTTTTGCACCTCAAATCCCAATCTCTCTTCAATAGATTTTATCTTTGAAAAAAGGCGTTTTTTTTGCCCTTTTCTGATGTCAAATTTCAAAGAAGAGTAGATACGATTACAATCTTTTTCTAAACATTCATACGCTTTTTTTACGATTTCCAAAGCCTCATCTATCTGTTCACACTCGATAATAGTCCCCATGGGAGTAAGCTGATAAGAGACTCCACTTTGGCTAATCATCTCGATAATTCTACTCACATAAGAACTAACACTCTCCCCTTTATCTGTGGGGAACATACTAAACTCTAAAAGAACGCTCATGATTAAAACCTTGAGATTTTTCTATGACAGTAAGGTAGCTTACCTGTTTTAAAATAGTAGTGTTGATGATACTCTTCTGCCTTATAAAACTCGCTTTTTGGAAAGATTTTAGTCTTTACATGTAAGCCTTTTTCTTCAAGGATTTTGATAAGCTTTTCTATGATATCTCTCTCTTCATCACTATTTACAAAAACTGCTGAAAGATACTGTTTCCCTATATCAGGTCCTTGTCCATTTCCTTGTGTTGGGTCATGAATCTCAAAAAAGAGTTTTGCTAAAGTTTCATAATTCACCTCTTGCGGGTCATACTCAACTTCAACAGCTTCTAAATGACCTGTATCGCTATAACAAACATCTTCATAAGTTGGATTTTTTAAATCTCCACCCATAAAGCCACAAAGAACGTTTAAAACCCCTTTTTGTTTTGTAAAAAAATACTCTACTCCCCAAAAACAGCCACCTGCAAAATAAGCAAATTTACTCATAAATCTTCCTTTTTTACAAAATTTAGGCTCAATGAATTGACACAATGTCTTGTGTTTTTCGCAGTAAAGCCTTCTTTTTCAAATACATGTCCAAGATGTGCTCCACATGCTTTACATGTAATCTCTACTCGCCTTCCATCGGCATCTATATTTCTTTGGATTGCCCCTTGTATCTCATCATCAAAACTAGGCCATCCACAGCCTGAATGAAACTTGTCACAAGAGCGATAAAGTGGTGCATTACATCTTTTACATGTAAAGATTCCTTCTTCAAAAAAATCATTATATTTGCCACTATAAGGCCGCTCTGTACCTTTGTTTTCGATGATCTGTTTTTCTTCTAAAGAGAGTTCATTGTATGGCATTTTTTCTCCTTTTGAGGTATAAGAGATTCTCTTTAGCTTTTTCTTACTTTAAAAGCTTTATCAAAAGTTTAACATACTTCATTTCTAATTTGTTTTTAAATTCATTTTGAATCAAAATTAATGCATTGAATGTCGTGTATGCTCCCCTATAAGGTTTGATAGTTATAAGTGCATCAAACACATCACAAACGGCTAAGATTTTTCCAAATTGACTAATTTGTGCTGCTTTTAACTTGTTAGGATAACCTGTTCCATCTAATCTTTCATGATGTTCTAAAATTGCTAAGAGAAGTTGTTGTGAGCCAAAACCACCTTTTTTTGCGATTCCTACACTAAACTTTGAGTGAGATTTTATCTCCTCAAACTCCTTTTGGCTTAACATCTCTGGTTTATCTATAAGGGTTTCATCAACCTCACTTTTTCCAACATCATGGAGTAAGGCAGCTAAGATAAGACTCTTTTTTTCATTGATATCTAAAAAAAGTTTTGAAGAGATTAAAGAAGCAAAAAAAGCTACATTTAACAAGTGGGTTACTAAGGAGTAGCGATGTTCTATGATATCTTTAAAATGATATAAACTCACTTGTGTCTGAGTTGTTATATCTACTAAAGCTTCAGCTATACACTCTATGGCTTTTCTAGGTAGTTTTTGTGTTTTATCTGCTAACCAACTATCAAGAAGATTTTTACCAACAAAGTAAACAGCTCTTAGTTTTTCTTCTACTTGGTCTAGTTTGACAAGTGTCTCTTGGAGTTTTAGAGCATTTTGAGTCGCTTCTTCTAAAAAAACCTTTTCAAGGGAGTAGCTCTTTTTGTTATCGTGTTCTAATTTGTATAGATTAAACTCTTTTAAAACACTATTTTTTATATAGACTTGTAACTTATCTTGAGTGAGCTTTTTGAACATTTTTTCATCTAAAAAAGTTCCCTTTTCAAGCAAAATCGCAAAGCCATTAAACCTTTGGATATAGCAATCAAAACTTAACGAAGTGCCGATTTTAAAAACTGTTTTATCAACAGGGAGAAATCCTCTATTAAAAAAAATTCTAACTATTTTGCTCATATGTGTGCTTTATCTCAAGATAATCAGCATTGTATAGCAAATAAAATATAACTTTAATTAAAACACTTTTGAAGTGCTAATTGCTACTTAATTCTATCTCTTTTATCTCTTTTGCATCAGATTCAAACCACTCTTCACTTAAAAAATCATTTTCAACGATTTGGTTCAAATCTCTTTTCATATACTTTCCAACAGCGCTTACAGCAACTTCACCATTTGGTAGATACAATTCACCCGTTCCCTCAAAGATACGCCCTTTGTCACTACTTAAACGTCCTACTACTTTAAGTTCTTGATTTAGAGGAACTGGTTTTTTATAGCGAAGGCTCAACTCTACGGTTACTCCAAAACTGTTTTGCCCATATTTTGTCATGATAGCTCTTCCGATAGTTTCATCTAAGATAGTAGCAGAAATCCCACCATGCAAGACATTTGGATAACTTTGTAAAAACTCATGTGGAGTAAAAATAGCTATCACTTCACCCTCTTCGCTCTCATAAAATTTTGTTTTTAATCCAAAATGATTCTCTATCCCACATACTAAACAATTTTTTGAGATATTTTGTCTATTTTTTATCTTAAATTTCACAAACTTCCTTTAAACAAATACTTTTTGTACCAAAATCATATAAACAATCGTCGCTAAAAAGATACTCAAAAGCGCATTTTTATATTTTAGATAAGATACGATGGTAATCCCCACACCAACAATCTCAGCTATACCATATGGATAAGCAACCCAGTTTACATCTTTTAAAGCATAAAAAACGAGTATCACCATAATCATTACTGGCATATTCCACTCTATATAGCGGATAAGAGCAGAAGGTTCTTTTTTTCTAAAAAACAAAAAAGGGATGATCCTAGTAAGATATGTCATAAGTGAAGCCACAACAATCGCTGCTATGATATAACTACTATCCATGAACATTATCCAACTGTTTTTTAAATAAAATCAAAATAATAGCCGCCAAAGAAAGCGATAAAACCAACATTTTGTCGCTTGGAAAAACCAGCATTCCTAAAAATCCGATAACAAGAGAGATCAAAAAAGGTTTGTGTAGTTTACTTTTGTTGTATAAATCAATTGATAAAACAACAAACAAAGCCGTAAGCGAAAACTCAATTCCTTTATAATTAAAGGGCAATATATTTCCAAGTAATGCTCCAACAACACTCCCTAAAACCCAGTAAAACTGATTAAGCGCAGTAATGATAAGATAAATTTTTTCTCGATTTTTTTCATCAACTTCCCTTGTTTTCAAAAGAGCAAAAGTCTCATCAGTAAGTCCAAATATGAGATAATTTTTTTTCCAAGAAAAGTTTTTAAAAGTGCTTACCATGGCAAGTCCGTAAAAAGTATGCCTGAGATTTAACAAAAAAGTAGCAACACCTATCTCTAAGATAGTAGCTTGAGAAGCAAAAAGACTTAACGCTAAAAATTGACCAGAACCAGCAAAGATAAAAACACTCATATAAAAAGCATAATACCAAGGTATAAGCAAGGAAGAAAGCAATAATCCAAATGCCATACCAAGTGGTATATACCCCATCATAACAGGAACTGTTACTTTAACAATACTTAAAAAACTCATTGTTTTTTCAGATACTTATCAAGATATTTTTGTGTTGATGCATTGTTCTCTTTTGAGATACTTTGAGGCTCTTTCATCTTTTTTGGTTTGACATCCTCAAAGTATACAGCATCAATCACATATATAACTAAAATAATGAGCAAAAAAGGAATTAAAATTAACATTATTTTTTTTAATTATCTCTTCAATTGGTTGACTGTTTGAAGCATTTCATCACTGGTAGTTATCGCTTTTGAGTTTGCTTCATATGCACGCTGCCCTGTAATCAAATCTGTCATCTCTTCAACAAGTTGCACGTTACTCATCTCTACAAATTGCTGTCTTACTTGTCCTAAACCATTAAGACCAGGAGTTCCAACGATAACTTCACCAGAAGCAGAAGTATTTATAAAGTTATTATCTCCCAAAGAGTGAAGACCTGCTGGATTTACGAAATTTGCAAGTTCAATTTGACCGATTTGGTTCATCTCAGTTGCACCTGCTTGAAGAACAGATATCGTTCCATCTGTACCGATAGAAATCTGTGTTGCATCTTCTGGAACAACGACTTCAGGAAGCATTTTATAACCATCAGAATTAACGATATTTCCTTCATTATCAAGCTTAAAAGAGCCATTTCTGGTATAAGCTGTAGTTCCATCTGGAAGTTGGATTTGGAAAAAACCCTTACCTGTTATAGCCATATCAAGGTCATTTCCTGTCTCTTTAAAGTTTCCTTGTGTAAACTGTTTTGCGATGGCAGTTGGGCGAACACCAAGACCCACTTCTATACCTGTTGGTGAAACAGTAGTAGCACTTGAAGAAGTTCCAGCGTATTCCATCACTTGATACATCAAATCTGCAAATTCTGCTCTTTGTTTTTTATAACCGATAGTATTGACATTTGAGATATTGTTTGAAGTTGTATCAATTTGTGTTTGCTGAGCAATCATCCCTGTTGCTGCTGTATATAAAGAACGTATCATTTTATTCCTTTTTTATTTCTTCTTGTTTTTACTTAGGCTTTCACTGCCAATTTAGTTATCGCATCTTGGTTAACATCATTCATATGTGAAGTCATAACTTTTTGGTACATTTCAACCATACGGTGAGCTTCGATGAGTCCAACCATCTCTTTAACTGGATTTACATTGCTCATCTCGATAAAGCCTTGTTCTACAACATCTGCATTTTGCAAATCTCTTATATCTTCTTCATTCTCAAATTTATATAGATTATTTCCCTCTTTGATTAAAGATTTTATATCATCTACTTGTGCAACAAAAAATCTTCCTATGGGGTCTTCTCCATCAGCTAAACCTTGTGCAACATCACCTGAGTAAATGTTTCCTGATTTATCAACTGAAAAACTATTTTCTTGAGCAACGCTAATGTATTGTCTATTTTGAAAATAAGTCGCAGGTAAAACAGGATAACCCTCTTTGGTTGTTAAAACTCCTTCATTATTTAAAACGAAAGAACCATCTTTTGTAAGAGCTAAACCTTGTTCTGTCTCCACTAAGAAAAAAGCATCATCACGTTTTAGAGCAAAATCCAAAGTATTGCCAGTTGGTTTAATAGAGCCTTGATTAAACTGAATATACTGTTCACTTACCTGAGGTACTCTATCGATAGAAGCGTTAAGGTACTTTGCTGCCTCTTTTGTATGATTTTTTATAGGCATATCTTCTTGATACTCTTGAAATATCCTCTTAAAATCACCAATAACAACATCATCTCGTTTAAAACCAACAGTATTGACATTTGCTAGATTATTTGAGACAACATCAAGCCTGTTAAACTGTGTTACCATAGCTCCTGTTGCTGAATAGTATCCGTTTTGCATCTATATATTTCCAAAAAATTAAAATCTTTAAATTAGTTAAAGCAACTCTTGTTCCAAATATATTTTCTCGCTTTTTTTGATAAATCAATGTCGAATTTAACCGACATTTAAATAAGTTTGGGTATAATGTATACCTTTTTTATCCTCCAAACAACACGCTTAAGGAGCAACATCATATGTCAACAAAAGAGTTATACTCCGAATTAGAAGAATTATTTGCTGCAAATGAAAAAGGGCATGTAACTTATGAAGAAGTTATGAGCACTTTCTCAAAGCAACCTACTACCTCAAATATTAAAAAACTTATTTCTCTTCTTGAAAAGTACAAAACAACGCTAATCTCTTCAGCTGAAATTGCAAAACTTAGAAATATAGAAGAAGCAAAAAAGCGTGCTGCTGAACAACAAAAACTACAAGATGAAGCATTAGAACAAGAGTTTGATTTAGCAAATGACAAAGAACTATTAGAATGGTCAAGGAGTGATAGTCCTGTTAGAATGTATCTTAGAGAGATGGGACTTATCTCGCTTTTAACAAAAGAAGAAGAGATAGACATCAGTAAAAAGATAGAATTTGGTGAAGATATCATTATCGATGCATTTTGTTCTGTTCCTTATCTAATCGATTTTATACTTGATTACAAAGAAGCTCTTATAAACCGTGAAAGACGTGTAAAAGAGCTATTTAAAAACTTTGAAGATGATGAAGACGATAGTGATGATGACGATGATGACATAGATGATGATGGAGATGATGAAGATAGACCAAGAAAGTTTTCTAAGAAAGATAACACAAGAACTGAAAAAGTTATCGAAAGCTTTAAAGCATTAGAAAGAGCTAAAAAAGACTGGATGAAAACTGCTTCAAAGTTACCAGAAGAAGGTACAAGCTATGAAGACCAAGTTATTTTTGATATCACGGTAGCATATAAGAAGAAAATCCTAAAAGAGAAATTAATGGATTTAGGACCTACAAGTAAACTTATAAATGAACTTGTAAAATCTATGGAAACTTCACTCAAAAGTGATGATGAATTTGATAAAGAGCTAAAAAGACTAGAGTATAGACTTCCACTTTTCAATGAGACATTAAGAAAAAACCATAGAAAACTCTTAGAAAAAATAACTGATTTGAGTAAAGAAGATATAACTGCAATGGTACCTGAAGCAACAATGGTTTCAACTTACGTAGAAATTAAAAAGCTATTTCAAACAAAAGAAGCGAGTAAACAAAGCTTTGATTTGGAACCTGATAGACTCAAAGAAGTTTTAGAACAAATCAAAAGAGGTAAAAGAATTGCCGATGAAGCGAAAACTCGTATGGCAAAATCTAACCTTCGTCTTGTTGTTTCTATCGCAAAACGTTATACAAACCGTGGACTTCCTTTCTTGGATTTGATTCAAGAGGGAAATATAGGACTTATGAAAGCAGTTGATAAATTTGAATACAAAAAGGGTTATAAATTTTCAACATATGCAACTTGGTGGATACGTCAAGCAATTTCAAGAGCTATCGCGGATCAAGCAAGAACCATTAGAATCCCTATCCATATGATAGAGACTATCAACAGAATTAACAAGATAATTAGAAAACATCTTCAAGAAGAAGGTAAAGAGCCTGATATAGAAAAAATCGCACAAGAAGTTGGTCTTAGCGTTGATAAAGTAAAAAATGTTATTAAAATTACAAAAGAGCCTATCAGCTTAGAAGCACCTATCGGAAATGAAGATGATGGAAAATTTGGAGATTTTGTCGAGGATAAAAACTCACTTTCTCCTATGGACTTCATTCTTAAAAATGACCTCAAAGATCAAATTGATGAAGTTTTAGACCAGCTTAACGATAGAGAAAAAGCTGTTATTAGGATGAGATTTGGACTTATGATGGATGAGAGTGATAGAACTTTAGAAGAGATTGGAAAAGAGCTCAACGTAACTAGAGAGAGAGTTCGTCAGATAGAGAGTTCTGCGATTAAAAAGCTAAAACACCCTAAAGTAGGACGAAAACTCAAAAACTATATAGAAAGCTAATCATGCAAGTTATATGCGAAGTAGAACTAGCAAATGTGGTTTCACAAAGTGAAAAGTTTATATTGAAGGCAAAAGTTCGAGGAATTTTTTCTAAGCTTTCTCAAAGAGAGTGCAAAGTGCAATGTTTGGGAAAAAGGAAACAATAAAATGGAAATGACTTTTGAACAAGCTTGGATAGAACACGATTATAATCCCTTTATTGTCTTTGACAATGAAGGGAAAGTTAAATCTCTCAATCAAGAAGCCCAATACCTTCTTGGTGAAGTGAGTACAAAAGAGATATTTCAAATCACTCAAACGTATGCAAATCATACATATGGTTTTAAAACAACTGCTATTGATTTGATTTATGGCTCTTATAAGTTCTATGCCATAACAGTGGGTTATCTTGATGAAGCTCAAATTGGTATAAAACTTTACAAAGTTGCCGCAAAAAAATTTACCAACATAGAAGAGTATGGTGATAGTGTAAATATCTATGCGCTTCTTGATTTATGTATCAGCGCTGCTGCTACTAGATGTAACTCTAAATTTGCAAAAGAGTTTGACCCTACTTTCCCAGATGTTAGAGTTAAGATAGAGTCTTTTACCAAGCTTTTAGATAAGATTTACCAGTCATACAAAGATAATGACACGATTACTACAAGACTTGCTCTTACCACAGGGGAGTATATCAAATTTAATGACAAAAAATACCCCATCTTTTCTATCACTTTTAAAGCGGAGCAAAGAGACTCTTCTTTGGAAAAACTTATAGAAGAAAATGCTCTAAAAAGTAACTGTATCGTAAGATTTCAAAAAGAGATGACCGTTATCAGCTCTGCTTTAGTGTCTGCTTAGTTTTTTTCCAAAGAAGAGAGTATAACGGTTGCTAGAGGTAGTGCTGAAATCCCAAAGATAAAAGCGATGGGTTCAAAAAATTCATTTTTTATGAGTACCAAAACAGATATAAAAAGTACGACATACGCTAAAAGTCTAAAGATACCAAGTGCGCCACTCCAGCTTTTAAAAAGATTTGAAAAACTTTTTTTTGCACCAGATAGCTTTGCTCTTTCTTCTTTATAAAACTCTTTAAACTCTTCTTCGCTCATCAAATCCTGAGCTTCTTCCTCTTCAAAAAGTTCATGCTTATCATCTATCTTATCCAACAAGTCTTTTTCTTGCGAGATTTCCATGTTTTCAAGTTTCTTGGCAATCATCCCTTTATAAGAGTAAAAAGAGGCAAAAACAACTAACATAGAACAGATGAATGCAACTTGAGTGTTCAAAAGCCAAGCTCCTCCCATATACATAGAAAGAGCTATCAAGGCTCCATCAACACTCAAATAGATAAGTGCTATTTTATTCTTCATCATTCTTTTGGTATTTTTTATATCTTACATCATCTTTATACTCTTCAAGCTCTTTCATCTGCTTTTTGTATGCTTTATAGATATTGAGTCCAGCGGCTGCAACACCCCAAAAGATACCAAGCCAAAGAAGCCAATCATAGCCTAAAAAGTCCCGCATCAAAATCCCAATACCCACACCAAGTAAGATAGCAACAACAACAGAAACACCTAAAGATAGTTGCTCTGCTCCTTGTGCTACTTTTTTAAACTTTGGCTCTTCTGATTTCATTTAATTTCTCCAAACACTTTATACGCAGCTTGTATAGTCTCATCAATCATCTCATCACTAATTGCATCACAGATAAAACCTGTTTCAAATTGGCTACAAGCAAAGTAAAATCCTTCAGCTAACATACCTTGATGAAACTTTGCGAAAAGTGCTGTATCGCTTTTAAGAGCATCATCAAAATTTTTCACAACTTTTTCATTGAAGAAAAACCCAAACATACTTCCTCTAACATCAACTTGTAAAGATATATCGTTTTTACTAGCAGCATCTTTTAACCCTTGGACTAATCTTTTTGCTTTTGCTTCAAAACTAGCATAGAGATTTTTCTTTTCTTTAATTTTTCGGACACTAGTAAGTCCTGCGTTCATAGCTACTGGATTTCCACTGAGTGTTCCTGCTTGATATACAGGTCCATCAGGAGAGAGTTTATTCATAACTTCTAAACGACCACCAAAAGCACCAACAGGCATACCTCCACCAATCACTTTTCCAAAAGTAACCATGTCAGGAACTACTTTACTAAGACCTTGTGCACCTTTTAAAGAAGCTCTAAAACC
>DLUF01000092.1 GCA_002742765.1 Sulfurospirillum sp. UBA12182
TAGTAAAGTTTCGTTTCTACATCAAAAAGCTCTTTTAGATGTAGAAACGAAACTTTACTATGCGAGTGGACATGTTTTTGTCTATTATGGGCATCATCACCATCATATATAGATTTTGTAACTCTTTTATTGTTATAATTTTCAAATGAAAACATTAACTCTTTTACTCTTTACATGTAAGCTTCTTTTAGCTTCTACTTTACATATGTCTATCTCAGCGAGTCCTGCTAGAGTCAATCCAATTCTTTCGACAGATTCAGCAAGTTCAGAGATAACAAGATGGGTTTTTAACTCTCTTATCACTTACGATAAAGATGCAAACATAAAAACCGAATTAGCGAAAAGTTACCGATTTTTAGATGAGACAACTTTAGAGTTTAAACTTCGAGATGATGTTAGATGGAGTGATGGAGAAAAATTTAGTGCAAAAGATGTTGTTTTTACTTATGAGACGATAATCTCCCCTGATATCTATACACCTTATGCCTCAGGTTTTTTACATGTAAAGAGTGTAGAAGCAGTAGATGAATATACTCTTTTAATCAAGTATAAATATCCTTACTTTAAAGCTTTAGAGATATGGATGATGGAGATTTTACCTTATCATAAGCTCAAAGATGAAAAAAATCTCATGAGTTCAAAATTTAACCAATCTCCCATAGGCACAGGACCTTATACTTTAGAGAAGTTTTCAATCTCAAGTGATATTAGTCTGAAGGCAAATAAAGATTATTTTATACATAAGCCTAACATAGATAAGATTGTGTATCATTTTGTTCCAGATAATGCAGCGGAGTTTTTGATGCTCAAATCAGGAAAACTTGATCTTGGAAGTCTAAGCCCTTTACAGCTTGAAAGGCAACTTGATGAGAGTTTTAAAGAACAATTCAACATTTACGAAGATATCGCTCACTCTTACAACTACATAGGATTTAATCTAAGATTACCTAAATTTCAAGACCCTAAGATAAGAGAAGCTCTTAGTTTAGCCATAGACAGACAAGAGATAGTCGATATACTCTATCTTGGACATGGACAAGTTTGTCATGGTCCTTTTATGCCTGGTACTGGAGCTTATAATAAAAATGTAAAATCTCCAAAACAAGATATTAAAGAGGCAAAAAGACTTCTTAGAGAAGCAGGATATAATGAACAAAATCCATTTACATTTACCCTAAGTACAAATACAGGTACAAGGGGAACGTATCTAGCACAAATCCTTCAATATCAGCTCAAAAAAGTTGGAGTCGTCCTTAATCTAAGAGTGATGGAGTGGCAAGCTTTTTTAAATACTGTTATCAACCCTAGAAATTTTGAAGCTGTCTTGATGGGATGGTCTTTGGGACTTAAACCAGATGCATATAGTATCTGGCATTCTGACTCAAACAAAAAAGGTGGATTTAATTTTATAGGTTATAAAAATAAAGAGGTTGATGAGCTTATTAAAAAAGCAGAACAAACAGTAAATAAAGTGGAGTTTGATAGAATCTATCAAAAGATTTTTGCTCTTATCGCTAAGGATAATCCGTATCTTTTTTTGGTGATTCCAAATTCCATAACGGCAGTTAATAAAAAAATCTCTCCAGTTACGCCCTCTTTAATAGGGGTTATGCATAATGCTATTGAATGGACAAAAGAGTAACATTTTTATCTTCAACTCTTTGAAAAATAAATTATGATAAAATGGTAACAAATTCTACAAAGGGCTTTCATGATGAAAAAAATTATCCTATTTATGGCTGTATTTTCCTTTTTAGTGGCTAGTGAAGATGGGTATGAGATGATAAAAGTGATAGAGGGTGCAACTTCATCAAATGCAAGTAAAGAGATACATATACCAGAAGAGAAAAGACCAGCAGGCTTTATCATAAGAGAAGCAAAAGATGAGCAAATAGTTTTTAACGAGGCTGGAAAAGTTTTAGATAAAGATGGCAATATCAAGTTGATAAGATTACATGTAAATTTTGACTTTGATAGATATAACCTTAAAGATGAGTATAAAGATGAGATTGCACAAGCTGTAAAGTTTATAAAAGAAAATCCAACATTAAGCATCTCAGTTGATGGTCATACAGATTCAGATGGCACAGAACAATACAATCAAATCCTAAGTGAGAAAAGGGCTAATACGGTTACACAAAGACTAGTAGAACAAGGTGCTTCAAAAGAGAGTATCGTGTCAAAAGGATATGGAGAATTAAAGCCAATTGTTCCAAACACTACAGAAGAGAACAAAGCTTTAAACAGACGAGTTGATATAAGCTTCAATAAATAAGAAAGGAAAAAGAGTATGAAAAAATTTTTATTAGCTTTGATGGTAGTTAGTTCACTACTTTTTGGTGCAGATCATAAAGCAGAACTGAGCGCAACTTTAGGTGGGGTAAAACCTGAGGGAAATTTAGATATGGAAGACTCTTTAGTTTATGGTCTTCGATTTGGAACTTATCTTGAAGATATGGCATTTGATATGTTAGAGTTTGGTTTTGAAAGAGCAAATAGTGTGGATTATGAAAATACATCTAGCTCTACAAATATAAACAGAGTTTTTGTTGATCTTATAAAAGAGTATGAACTAACAAAACAGACATCACTCTATGCTTTAGCAGGGATAGGTTATGAAAACATTAGAAAACCTCTTTTAGGAAATGATGATGATGGTTTTATTCAATATGGGGTTGGGATAAAACAGTGGTTAAGTGATTCATTTGCTCTTAAGGCTGAGGTGAGACATGGTATAACTTTTGAAGGAAACAATAACCTTTTTTATACACTAGGCTTTACGATACCTTTAGGGAAAAAATCTCCGCAGATCGCCCCTGTAAAAGAAGAACCAGTTGTGGCTCCAGTTCTTCCTAAAGCAGAAGAGCCAGTTGTAGAAAAAAAACAAGTCGTTGTGGATAATGATATAGACAAAGATGGGGTTTCTAATACAGAAGATAAATGCCCAAATACTCCTGTAGGAAAAGTAGTTGATGAAAATGGTTGTAGAAAAGTTATCCGTTTACATGTAAACTTTGATTTTGACAAGTATGATGTGAAAAAAGCTGAGATGAATAAAATCGAAAAAGTTGTAGAGTTTTTAAATGAAAATCCAACTTTTAGTGTTGTTTTAGATGGACACACTGACTCAAAAGGTTCAGAAAAATATAATCAATCCTTAGCACAAAAAAGAGCACAAGAAGTTGCAAAAGTTTTAGTAGCAAAAGGGATAGACGCGAAAAAAATCGTTACAAACAGTTTCGGTGAAACACAACCAATCGCAACTAACGATACAGAAGAAGGTAGAGCGCAAAACAGAAGAGTTGATGCTCATTTTGATAAATAATTAAGGATATAAAATGGAATTTAGCCTAGATACTCTTATCTACTACATAACTCTTTATGGTATAAAGTTAATTGTTTCTATCGCAATTTTCGTGATAGGAAAGAAGATAGCGGCATGGGTTGTTGCTGTGATAAAAAAACTGATGGATAAATCAAAACTTGATGAGACGCTTTCAAAGTTTTTGTGTAATGTTATCTATGGTCTTTTACTTGTTCTCATAGTTCTCTCAGCCCTTAGTAATTTAGGAGTCAATACGACTTCTTTTGTTGCTATTTTAGGTGCTGCTGGTCTGGCTGTTGGTCTGGCTTTTAAAGACACTTTTGCCAACATTGGCGCTGGAGTTTTACTCATCTTCTTTAGACCTTTTAAGGTAGGTGATTTTGTGAATGCTGGTGGAGAAAGTGGTAGCGTGGAAGAGATAAATCTCTTTAGCGTTATTATGAATACAGGTGATAACAAAAAAATAATCATTCCAAACTCTTCCGTTATAGGAAAAGCGATAACAAATTTTTCAGCAAATCCAACAAGAAGAGTAGATTTAGTTTTTGGTATCAGTTATGATGATGACCTTAAGCTTGCAAAACAGACTCTTTTAGATATCGTAAATTCGGATGAAAGAATTTTAAAAACACCAGCTCCATTTGTTGCTGTGAGTGAGTTAGCAGAGAGTAGTGTTAATTTTGTAGTCAGAGTATGGGCAAAACAAGAGGATTATTGGGGAGTAAATTTTGATACTATCGAAAAAGTTAAACTTGCTTTTGATGAAAAAGGTATCTCTATACCATTCCCGCAAATGGATATAAGAACGATAAAATAACAAATAAGCTAGAGCTACTTTTAGTAGCTTTGGCTTTCTACATGTAAGAGAAAAATGCAAAAAACTATACTATTTGATTTAGATGGAACATTGATTGATTCAACAGATGCGATTGTTGAAGGTTTTAAAGTTGCATATAGTAACTTTAATCTTATCGCACCAAAAGATGAAGAGATCATAAAGCTTATAGGTTATCCTTTGGATATCATGTTTGAGAAACTAGGGGTTAGAGGTGATGTGTGGGATTATGTTGGTGCATATAAAGAGCATTATCGAGTGATTTCAAAACAAAAGACTACACTCCTTCCTTTCGCAAAAGAAGCGATAGAAAAAGCTGCTACATATGCTAGATTAGGCATCGTAACAACGAAGACAGCAAGGTACTCACAAGAGCTTTTAGAACATATGAATATCATGCATCATTTTGAGATTTTAATAGGCAGAGAAAGTGTTGAAAATCCAAAACCTCATCCTGAACCCATCCTCAAAGCAATGAGTATTTTAGAAGCAAACCCTCAATTTTCATGGATGGTTGGAGACACTATTTTGGATTTGGAAGCGGCAAAAAAAGCAGGTATATTTAGTGTTGGTGTGTTGTGTGGTTACGGAGAAAAAGAAGAGTTACAAAAGTACTCAAAACATATAAAAAATAACTCCTTAGAAGCAGTTGAATTTATCAATTCACTCTAAAAATTGTTATATTTTTTTCATGTTTTTTCACTATTATTACACCATAGAAGTAAAAGGTGTTTCGGATTGTTAAATCTTGATTAATAAATTGCGTAATATCTACCTATTTATTACATATTAAGATAATGAAAAGTAGAATAAAACCTCAACACCGTAGTTACATTTAAAATAAAATTAATAAGGGGAACTATTATGGCAAAAGTCATGAAAACGATGGATGGAAATGAAGCTGCTGCATATGTTTCGTATGCTTTTACAGAAGTAGCTGGTATCTATCCTATTACGCCAAGCTCACCTATGGCTGATTTCACAGATTTATGGGCAGCACAAGGTAAGAAAAATCTATTTGGTATGCCTGTAAAGGTAGTTGAAATGCAAAGTGAGGGAGGAGCCGCTGGTACAGTTCATGGTTCACTCCAAGCAGGTGCCTTAACTACTACGTATACAGCTTCACAAGGATTACTCCTTAAGATACCTAACATGTACAAAATCGCAGGTCAACTACTTCCAGGTGTTATCCATGTAAGTGCTAGAACTTTAGCGACCCATGCTCTTTCTATCTTTGGAGACCACCAAGATGTTTATGCAGCGCGTCAAACAGGTTTTGCGATGCTTGCAACTGGTTCTGTTCAAGAAGTTATGGATTTAGGTGGAGTAGCTCACTTGTCTGCTATCAAAGGAAGAGTTCCTTTTATGCACTTTTTTGATGGTTTTAGAACTTCTCATGAAATCCAAAAAGTTGAAGTTATGGATTATGCTGAGTTTGACAAGCTTCTTGATTATGATGCGGTACAAAGATTCAGAGATGAAGCTCTTAACCCAGCAAGTCCAAAAACTCGTGGTACTGCACAAAATGATGATATCTATTTTCAAGGTAGAGAAGCTCAAAATAGATTTTATGAAGCACTTCCTGATATCGTAGCTGATTATATGGCAGAAATTTCAAAGATTACAGGTCGTGAGTATAAACCATTTAATTACTATGGTGCTGCTGATGCACAAAATGTTATCATCGCTATGGGTTCAGTTACTGAAGCTGCGAAAGAAACAGTTGATTATCTAAACGCACAAGGCGAAAAAGTAGGTTTAGTATCTGTACATCTTTATCGTCCATTTAGTGCTAAATATTTCTTTGATGTACTCCCAGATACAGTTAAGAAAATCGCTGTTTTAGATAGAACAAAAGAGTCAGGCTCAATTGGCGAACCACTTTATCTTGACATTAGAAGTGTATTTTATGGACGTGAGAATGCTCCAGTTATCGTAGGTGGACGTTACGGTCTCTCTTCAAAAGATGTAAATCCAGCACAGCTTGTTGCTGTTTTTGAAAACCTTAAAAACGATGAGCCTAAAAATGGTTTTACAGTAGGTATCGTTGATGATGTAACACACACTTCTTTAGAAGTTGGAGAAAACCTTTCTTTAGGTGGCGAGGGTGTAAAAGAGTGTCTTTTCTACGGACTTGGTGCTGATGGTACAGTCGGTGCAAATAAAAACTCAGTAAAAATTATCGGGGATAAAACAAACCTTTATGCACAAGCATACTTTGCATATGATTCTAAAAAATCTGGTGGTTATACTCGTTCTCACTTACGTTTTGGACCAAAGCCGATTCGTTCAACTTACCTCGTTTCAAAGCCTGATTTTGTTGCCTGTTCAGTTGCTGCTTATTTAGATCTTTATGACATGATAGGTGGACTTAAAAATGGTGGAACTTTTCTATTAAACTCTATTTGGTCAGTAGAAGAAACAATCTCTAAAATTCCAAATCATATCAAAAAAACTTTAGCAGATAAAAAAGCAAAATTTTATATCATCAACGCTACAAAACTAGCGCGTGATATCGGTTTGGGTAACAGAACAAATACGATCATGCAATCAGCATTTTTTAAACTTGCTGATATCATTCCTTTTGAAGATGCGCAAAGTTATATGAAAGAGTATGCATACAAAGCGTACATCAAAAAAGGTGAAAAAATTGTTGAGATGAACTATAAGGCTATCGATACAGGTGCTAATGGTTTAGAAGAAGTTCCTGTTGATCCAGCATGGTCAAATCTCCCAGTTGATAATGCAGAAAAAGAAGATAAATACATAGGTACAGAATTTGTTGAAAGAATCGTAAAACCAGTGAATGCAGCAAAGGGAGATACACTTCCAGTTTCTGTGTTTAATGGCTATGAAGATGGTTCATTTGAAAACGGTACAACAGCTTATGAAAAACGTGGTGTTGGTGTAAATGTTCCAACTTGGAAGGCAGATACTTGTATCCAGTGTAACCAATGTGCCTTTGTTTGTCCACATGCCGTTATCAGACCATTCTTAATCAATGAAGAAGAGATGGAAAAAGCACCAGCAGGTGTAAAAAACCATGTTTTAGAAGCAAAAGGCAAAGAGGTAAAAGGCTCAGGGCTTAAGTATAAAATCCAAGTTTCTCCACTTGATTGTACGGGATGTAGTATCTGTGTTGAGGCTTGTCCAACAGCGGACAAAGGTACGCTTGCTATGGTTCCACTAGGCGATGAGATGGACGCAGGTGAACAAGAAAATGCAGATTATCTCTTTAAGCAAGTAACATACAAAGATGATTTGATGTCAAAAAGTAGTGTTAAAGGTTCACAATTTGCTCAGCCACTCTTTGAATTTCATGGTGCATGTCCTGGTTGTGGTGAAACTCCATATATCACATTAGCTACACAACTTTTTGGTGATAGAATGATGATAGCAAATGCAACTGGTTGTTCATCAATCTACGGTGGTTCGGCGCCAGCTACACCATATAGAGTAAATGATAAAGGGGAAGGTCCAGCATGGGCAAACTCACTTTTTGAAGATAACGCTGAGTTTGGTATGGGTATGAAAGTAGCAAATGAAGTTATCAGACATAGAATTGAGAACATCATGAGAGAAAATATGGACGCTGCTCCAAATGCTTTAGCTGCTTTATACAAAGATTGGATTGAGTTTAGAAATGATGGCAAAAAATCACAAGAAGTAAGAGATAAGTTAGTTCCTATCTTAGAAGCAAACAAAGATGTTGCTGGTGTTAAAGACTTACTAGGTCTTAAAAAATACTTAGTTAAAACTTCACAGTGGATTATCGGTGGTGATGGTTGGGCTTATGACATCGGTTATGGTGGACTTGACCATGTTATCGCAAGCGGAGAGAATGTAAATATCTTAGTCCTTGATACAGAAGTTTACTCAAATACAGGTGGTCAAAGTTCAAAAGCTTCAAGAACAGGTTCAATCGCTCAATTTACAGCTTCAGGTAAGCCTATGCAGAAAAAAGACTTAGGTTATATCGCTATGACTTATGGTAATGTTTATGTTGCACAAATTAACTCAAATGCAAGTGCCGCTCAAACTATCAAAGCTATTGAAGCAGCAGAAGAGTACGATGGACCTTCAGTTATCATTGCTTATTCTCCTTGTATCGCTCATGGTATCAAAGGTGGAATGGCAAGTTCAATCCCTCAAGCAGAACTTGCTACAAAATGTGGATATTGGCCAATTTATACATATGACCCACGCTTAGAAGAGAAGGGTGAAAATCCTATCAAGATAACTGGTAAAGAGCCTGATTGGGATAGATACGAAGAGTTTTTAATGAACGAAGTTCGTTATGTATCGCTTAAAAAATCAAATCCTAAAGAAGCAGAGTTGCTTTTCGCTAAGAACAAAAAAGATGCTCAAAGAAGATGGAGACAACTCAAACGTTTAGCAGAAGCAGACTACTCTAACGAATTAGAGTAGTGCTTGTAAGAGAGAAGAGGTTTCTTCTCTCTTATTTTTTTTCACTCTTTCCAAACACTTCATCCGCGAAGTGAGAAAATTTTCCTCTGACTGATTTATCTAATTCAATTGCAAAGAGGTTGATTTCGCTAGGTTCTTTTTTTGTCTCTTTTAACAAAGAAGTTAAACCATTGTTATATCTGTTAAGATACATGTTGTCGATTTGGCGATTTGAACCAATAACGATGGCTTTACATTGGTTGTCTAAGCGAGAGAGGATAAGTTGTGTTGTGTTGTTTGAGCTGTTTTGCCACTCATCAAGGATGACGATAGCATTACTCAGTGTTCTTCCCCTTGCTTCTCCTGGCCAAAGTTTTTCTATATGGTATTTTCCTATCAGCTCTTCAATCTTACTTTCTATCGCCATTTGTAATTCAGAATTTTCCTTTTTTCTGAGTTTCTTTTTAGCAATAAATTCTAATGTATCATACAAAGCCATGTTGTAAATCCTAAATTTCTCATCATTTCCTGAGAGATAACCTACATCAGCACCTTTATCAACGCTCTCTATGGAGTTTCTTACATAAACAATCTTCTCATAAACTCCTTTATCTATGAGCCTCATAGCAGCTGTAAAAGCCATAAGAGTTTTTCCACTTCCTGCACGTGCGTCGATGATGTGGATATCGTAGTGATCACTCAAAACAGCTTTCATAAAAAACTTTTGTTTGAGATTGATAGGTTTTACCTCTAAACCTTTGAAATCTTCATTTTCATTGATGACGTTGATAAGTCCACCAGGAGAGATGATAGCGTATAAAGAGTTGCCATCATCAGAAGTAAACTCGTAAGAGTAAGTTCCATAAGTATAATTTGCATCATAATCAAGGATATGTTTGTTGTTTAACGAGTTAAAATAACTAGAATCTAAAGGGATTTTTTTAATAAACTCAAAATTAGGTACATCACTTCTATCCTCTCTTAAACTCTCTACTTTTACATTAGCTAGTAGTCCAAACATCCTAGCATATACATCAAGAGAGAGAAAGGTTATCTTATGTCCCTTGTAGTAGTCTTGCGCCGCACTAGCAACTTCTACTATACGCTTGTCATTTGACTCATCTAAGTGAGCAGAATCGATATCGGAGTCGTATTTTGTTTTAGCAAAAAGGTGGATAATGGTATTGTCATACTTCATTTTAACGATGCGACAATTGTTTTTAAAATCAACTTCACTCACTTTACATGTAGCCAACATTCTTGCAAACATACGAGCTTGAAAGCCTAGTTCACTAAAGTTCTTTTTGAAGTTTTCAAGTTCAATGAGAACAGTCTCTGGGATAACAATGGTATTGTTTCCCTCATCTGATAGTTCGTTTATCATGTGAAAGTTATGGAGGATGATATTTGTGTCTAAAACGTAGATTTTACTTGACATCTTTTACCTTTTTTAGAAGATAATTTATTGTACCACGAAAAAGATACAAAAGCGTAACTATAAATGATGAATTTTTGATATACTCATGGCATGAAAACATTTAAAAAATTTTGTAAGATAAAAAAGAAAGATTGTGAGATGTTTTCTCCGATCATAAAATCATTGAAGAAAAATCCCACTCATGTTTGTAAAAAATGTAAAACAAAAAGCAACGACAAAGACAAACTTTGTAAGCCTGAGAAGCTATGAGTAGTTTACATGTAAGAGTTGCTACTTTAGAAGATATACCCTCTTTGTGTGAGCTTTTAAATCAACTCTTTAGCCAAGAGGTCGAGTTTACTCCACAAAAGCATCTTCAAGAAAAAGGCTTAAAAGCTATCATGGAAAATCCAACTGTCGGTATTATCCTTGTTGCTATTATTGAGCAAAAAATTGTCGGTATGCTCAATCTTCTTTTTACTATCTTCACGGCTTTAGGAG
>DLUF01000077.1 GCA_002742765.1 Sulfurospirillum sp. UBA12182
TTTTTAAAGGAGATTTAAACTTAGAAGCTGAAAAAGCTAAGTTTGTAGAGGTTTTAAAAAGGAATTTTTTATGAGTGTAGCAGTTGTGGCAACTTTGAGAGCAAAAGACGCTTATGTGTCTGAACTTGCAGCACTGACAGCCAAGTTACATGATATGACTCACAAAGTTGATGAGGGGTTTTTACGCTATGACTTATACTCCCAAAGCAGCGACAAAAACGCTTTTATATTTTTAGAGAGTTGGGAGTCACAAGAGGCGTTAGAGAAGCATCTTAACGCTTTACATGTAAAAGAGTTTCAAGCAAAAATAGAACATATGATTGAAGATAGTGAAATCAAAATAACAGATATATAAGGAGCAAATTATGGAAAAAACTTTTGAAGAAGCACTTGCTTTTAGACATGCTTGCAAGGTGTTTGATGAAAACAAAAAAATAGATGAACAAGATATTCACTATATTTTAGAAGCTGGTAGAAAATCTCCTAGCTCTTTTGGTATGGAAGCTTGGAAATTTTTAGTGATTACAAATGAAGACTTAAAAGCCAAACTACGACCAGCGTGTTGGGATCAAGTACAGATTACTTCTTGTTCGCATTTAGTTATCGTTTTAGCTGGTATAAAAGGTGTTAAACCAGACTCAGGGATACCAGCGAAGCGTTTTGCAAGACGCGAGATGCCACAAGAAAAGTATGAGTTTTATCTAAATTTATACGCAACACATCTCAAAGATACTCTTAGTAGTGATGAAAACATCTACTCTTGGACTGCTAGACAAACTTTTCTTGCAGCAGCAAATATGATGAGTGCAGCTGCTATCAAAGGGATTGATTCTTGTCCTATTGAAGGATTTGAGAAAGAAAAGGTTGAAGAAATTTTAGGGATTGATAAAACAGAGTTTAGGCTCTCTTTGGTTTTACCTTTTGGGTATAGACTAAACCCTCAGCCAACACAGCTTAGAGTTCCATTTGATGAAGTGGTGGAGTTTATTCGATAAACTCCTTTACATGTAAAGCTCAAATCTCTCTTGTTGTTTTAAAAGAGCATCAAAGAGTTTTTGAGCCTCTTTAAGTATTTTGTCATTTTGATTTTGAGCTTTTTCTAATATCTTATCGATAGTTTGAAGTGTTTTATCCCCTAAGTAGTTTTTCGTGTTATTGTCCTTTGGAGTTGGTAGATAAGAGTTTATATCGAAAGCTTTGTTTGTAACTTCTGCATTTGATGTTGGTTCTTTTATATTATCAAAATACTCTTCTAGCATAGGCTTGATGATTTCCATCGCTTTGGCTATCTCTTTTTTATCGTTTTCATCGATACCATTTCCCTCGTAAGAGAAGTTGTACCCATACGAATGAGAAAGACTGAGTATCGTAGTAGTTGTATCTTTGGTTTGTTCAAAAGAGAGTGCAGAGCTTTTTTCATCATAAAGTTTTAAATCTATCTTATCGCCACTACTTGTTTGCATCGAAAAATTAAAGTCATTGTAGCTATAGCTACTAGCATTGATACTTTGCATGATAAACTCCTTACATGTAAACTATATCGGATAATTTTTGTTTACATGTAGGATTTTATCTTTGGGTACAGCCTTGTGCATTAACTATGTCTAACAAAGGAGTGTTTTTGCATCTATCATAGATATCTATAACCCCATCTTTATCACTATCAAGTGCACAGCCATATCTATCTACTTGTGCATTTGGAGGAGTGTTTTTGCAGATATCTTTGTGATTTAAAACACCATCTCCATCACTATCTACTAGGACTTGTGATAGTGAGCAACCACCTAAAATGAAGCAAAAAAAGAGAAGAAGTGAAAGTTTTTGCATTAGTTACGTCCACCACCACCATTTCCATTGCCTCCACCAGAGCCACCGCCTCCTGCTCCGCCATTTCCACCACCACTACTTGTGCCACCATTTCCGTTAAGGCTTCCACTACGACTCATGCTACGTTCAAGTGTTCCTAACTGTTCTGCTTTTTGCGTTTGTACTTTTGCTAAGATGCTCTCTAGCTTTGCCACTCTATCTTCTGTTTTAGAGGTAGCAATTTGATTTTTGATGGCATTCATATAGCGATATTTGTGTTGGTGTTTTGCTTGTGTCATTTTTTGAACAAGTTCATCAACACTTGTTGTTGTTGCTATGTCAGCATCAACATCTGCAAGTTCATCAGCAAATAAAGAAGCGCTCATTACCAAAACAGTAGCCAAAAAAATCCTCAGCTTCATCTTTTATCCTTTATCTTTTACCTTTTCCACCAGCATTTGCACCTCTGCTCATACTTCCTGCACCACTCCCATCTCGAAGTTTTTGTCCATAACCAGAAGCTGTTGTACTTTTTTGCTGAGTAATGCCAAGTGCAACTCTCTCATCATAACTAAGAGCTGAAGCTCTACTTTGCATCTCACTTTTAAAAGCATCTCTCTCTTCTGTTGGGACAGTTCCTCTAAGGGCTACCAACTCTTCAGTGCTAAGCGTTGTATAATCAGTTGCAAAAGCAACACCACCTAAAAAAATAAATCCTAAAATGAACTTTTTCATTTTCGACTCCTTTTGTTTGATAGTGAAATCATGACATAGGAGTGTTACCTAAGTGTTAATTCAAAAGTTGTGCCCTCTGGTGAGCTTTTAAGATTTATCTCGATGTTTAGTTGCTTACAAAGTTTTTTGACGATATCAAGTCCAAGACCAAGACCTCGCTCATTCTCTTTATAAAAGCGCTCAAATACTTTTTTTGTATCTCTTATACCGATACCATTGTCTTTGATGATGATAGTTTTATCTTTTACATGTAAAGATATCTTTGGATTTTTGTGAGCGTATTTACAAGCATTTGATATGAGGTTTTCAAGTATTCTAGAGATAGCATCATTTGAAGTTTGAATGGTATCTGTTTGTATGTCAAGTTCAAAAGTAGTATCTGGGTAGAGATAACTAAAGTACTCTATTTTTTGATCTATAAGCTCTTTGATGTTTACAGTTGTGATTTCAAAATTAGATTGGTTGATGCTTGATTCTAGATTTTTGTACAGAGAACCTATACTCAAGGCACTATATTCTATCCTATTGAGAGCTTCAAAAGAGGTTTTTTTATGTAATATTTTTAAGTTGAGTAAGATTGAAGACAAGGGAGTATTGAGGTCATGAATGATATCTTTTAAAAATGTTTCAAGAAGATATAGTGCTTCTTTAAGTGGTTTGAGTGCATATAAAGAGTAAATGATAGACAATAAAAATAAAACTATACTGCTTAAAAAAAAGTAGAGTATGTTTTGTTTAAAAACTTTTTTTAGCTCTAGTTTGTACTTCGTAAAATCATAGATAACCTTAAGAGAGTTTTGTTTTGAGTTGGGAATATCAAAATAAGCAAATATCTCATCTTTTTCTATTTTGAGTGAAAAAAGCTCATGAATGTTTTTAAGAGGAACGACATCTATAGTAATGTCTTTATCCTCAAAAGTATAGTTATAGAGCTTTATCTTGTTAAATATCTCATTTTGTAACTCCTCTTTTTGATCGTGATAGTGAAGAGAAAATATGATGATATTTAGGAGTAAAAGAGTAGAGAAAAATAGAGAAAAACTTTTGAGTAAGGACTCTTTTTCATATCTTTTCAAGTTTGTAACCAATGCCTCTTATATTTTGGATGTTGATTCCAAGTGCTTTTTTGATTTTGGAGATATGCACCCTAAGAGCGAGTTCAGTAGGTTTTTCCATTAATTCAAAAAGGCTGTTTTTGTTGATAATTTTACCACTATTTTTTAAAAAGTGTAAGAGGATTTGCTTGTCAGTTTGTTGCATCTCTACTATCATGTCTTTTTTTGTAATAGTGTTGTTCTTTATATCAAATGTTATCTCTTTATAAGTGAGAAGATGTGATTTAATTTTGAGCTTTGCATTGATACGGATAAGGAGTTCATCAAAATCAAATGGCTTTTTTATATAATCATCACATCCAACATCAAACCCCCGAGAAAGAGAGTCTTTATCGATAAGAGCAGTCATAAAAAAGGCTGGTGTTGCATCACCACTCTCTCTTAACTCTTTTAAAAAATCAAAACCATTGACAAAAGGAACATTAACATCTAAAAGCATCAAATCAAAGCTATGGTCAAAACTCATATCTAACGCTTCATTGCCATTTTTTGCCCTCAAAACTTCATATCCTTCAAGTTCTAAGAGCTCAGTAAGAGTCTTTGCAAGAATGTTATCATCTTCTAGTAAAAGTATCTTAATCATTTTAGTCTTTCATCTTTATTTCCAATCTTTTTGCCCAAAAAGAGATAGGATAGGTGAGGATTAGATAGCCAAGTGCTAGTGGTATATAGCTCTCTAGGGTTGAGTAAGTATAAGCGTTGACTTCTTGGGCATTCATCGTAAACTCACTGATGGAGATGATGGAGAGTAAGGAAGAGTCTTTGATGATAGAGGCAAATTGACCAGTAAGAGGTGGAATGATACGTTTATAAGCTTGTGGGAAGATGATATATCTATAAGCTTGAAAAGGGGTAAATCCTAAAGACTTTGCTGATTCGTATTGTCCTTTGTCTATACTTTGGATTCCAGCTCTTATAATTTCACTGACATAAGCTCCTGAAAAAAGAGCCAAGATAACAGTTCCAACGATATAGCGATTGTCAAAACCCAAGTTATTTGCAAAGACGTAAAAAAATATCAAAATTTGCACCAAAAGAGGAGTTCCTCTAATGATTTCAATATAAAAACGAGAAAAAAATCGCAAAAGAATCAGCTTTGAATTTTGTCCATAAGCGAAGATAACACCTATCAAAAGGCTAAGAATCAAGGCAAAGAATGAGATGACAATGGTCATCAAAAAACCATCGATAAACTTTTGTCTATATTCGTAGATACTTTCCCAGTGAAATTCGTACGAAACCTCTTTGAACATAAAATAAAAAAGACCAAAAATGACACAAAAGAGTATAAAAAAGTTGAAGATGTAAACACTACGGCTTGTCTTTACATCTTCTTTTTGGTCAATTTCTTGAATAAAAAAATCTTTAAACTTTAAAATGTGACAATCCTAAAAGAAAAAAGGTATTCCAAGCTCGTCAAACGTAGCTCTAGCCTCTGTAAGGTACTTTTTAGAAAAACTATCAAATGTACCATCACTTTTTGCCTGCTTGATAAAAGCATCTACTTTTTGTTTTAAGGCATCATTACCTTTTTTGATAGCTACTCCCCAGTACTCTGGAGTCTCTTGAAAAGGCTCTAGTAGAGCTATGGTAGTATCTTTATGTTTTATCCAGTTTTTATAGATGGTAAGTTGGTCATATAAAAAGCCATCTGCTTTTTTCTGGATTACTTCTAAAACTGCTGCATTTTCTTTATCAAAGACAAGTAAAGAGGCATTTTTGAGGTGCTTAGAAGCATACACATGACCAGTTGTTCCTTTTTTGACTGCTATCTTTTTGCCTTTTTGATCCAAATCTTTTATGTTCTTAACCCCACTGCTAGGATTTGTAAGGATTGCTAAGTTTGATTGCGCATAAGGAATAGAAAAATCTATTGTTTTTTTTCGTTCATCTGTTATAGTCATAGAAGAGATTATAAGGTCTATCTTGTTTGTTTTGAGTGAAGGTATAAGTCCATCCCAAGCGATATTTTCTATTTTTACCTCTCGACCTAGGTATTTACCTAATGCTTTTGCAAAATCAACGCTCACGCCACTTGGTGTTCCATCAATCTCACTCATCTCAAATGGTGGGTACTGCAACTCCATCCCTATTACAAGCGGTTTTTCTGCTCCAAAAGCAAGAGTTGATAAGAGAAAAACAGCCATTACATGTACAAATAGTTTTTTGAACATTTTATATCCTTTTTTTAAAATGTCCTTTTATTGTAGTGAGAGTTTTCTTAGGTAACGGTTAGATTTCAAGAAGTAAGACTATTTTTGTATGGTTTAGAGCTTTTTTGTACGACAATCTCTTTTTGCTTCTCTTTTTTTCGTATATCTTTTTCTACGAAAAGTGGCTTTCTTGTTTTTGGGTCTAGTTCTGTGTAGTACATAAGCGAAGAGTAAGTTGATGGAGTTGGGGTAAAGACTTGGGCTTGTTCAGGGTTGATTTTAAGGACATTAGAAGCGAAGTTTTTAAGATTATGCATGTTTTTTTCCGTACACCCTGGATGTGCTGCTATGAGGTAGTAGGTGAGAAACTGCTTTTTTCCTGATTCACTGTTGAGCTTGTCAAAGAGCGCTTTGAATTTGACTAAAGAGCTTTTACCAGGTTTCCCCATATAGGCTAATACTTCATCATCTATATGCTCAGGGGCGATTTTTAACTGTCCGCTGATATGGTGGCTGACTATCTCTTTTAAGTACTCATAGCCATAAGCTTTATCATCGTTTATAAGATCATACCTGATACCACTTGCAACAAAAGCTTTTTTGACCCCTTTGATGGCTCTTATCTTTTTTAAAAGTTCGATTTGCCTTTTATGTGTTGGTTTTAAAGCTTTACATGTAAAAGGAAATATACAAGCCTTGTCTTCACATGTACCTTTTTTGAGCTTCTTGTCACACTCAAAACCATACATATTTGCACTAGCCCCTCCAACATCAGAGATAATGCCTTTGAAGTCTTTGTAGGTTGTAAAAAGTTTTGCTTCGGCTAGTATAGACTCTTCGCTACGGCTTCTGATAGTTCTTCCTTGATGCACTCCTATGGCGCAAAAACTACACTCTCCGTAACACCCTTGATGCGTAGTGATAGAAAATTTTATAGTCTCTAATGCTTTAACATGACCCTCTTTTTTATGATAAGGATGTACGTCTCGCTCATAAGGTAAGTTACTGATTGCATCGTATTCTTGGGTGTTTAGATAGTATGCTGGAGGATTTTGGATAAGGTATCTGTTGTCAACTTTTTGACACAAGCCTTTTGCACTTATGGGGTCATTGTTTTTATAAAAAGTATCAAACATGTCTATAAATTTGTTTTTATCCCTAAGGCACTCATCATGGCTTGGAAGTCCTAAGTACTCAGCTTTTGGCTCTTTTGAGATGTAACTTAGACCTCTTACATGTAAAGGTGTTTGATCGTTTGCTAGAGCATTGGCAAACTCTATGATACTTCGCTCAGCCATCCCATAGATGAGATAATCAGCCTTTGCATCAAAGATGATAGGTTTTCTGAGCTTGTTTGACCAAAAATCATAATGCGTTACCCGACGCAGGGAAGCTTCTATGCCACCTATGAGAATGGGAACGGTATCTTTAAAGTGTTGGCGTGTGAGGTTACAGTAAACAAGAGTTGCACGATCAGGTCGTTTGTTGTTCTTTCCGCCAGGTGTGTAGTCATCGGTGTTTCTAAACTTTTTGGTTGCGGTGTAGTTTGAGACTAGTGAATCCACACTACCCCCACTCACTCCCCAAAACAATCGAGGCTCTCCAAGACGGCTTATATCATCTTTACATGTAACATCTGGTTGTGCGATGATACCCACTTTATATCCAGCATTTTCTAAGATTCGTCCAACAACAGCAACCCCTATATAAGGCGAGTCTATATATGCATCACTCGTAACTAAGATAACATCACATTGTTCCCATCCTAGTTTTTGTAACTCTTCTTTTGTTGTTGGTAAAAACATTTTTCGCCTCAGATAATTTAAATGCGATTATACACAAGAGTTAATAATAAAAAGATAATGAAGCAAAAAGCAAAGATTGGCTAAAATATGTGATTATATCTATGGATTGAATGATAAAAAAAATTACAGTAAAAAAAGAGGCAGTTGCAAAACTAAAATCACTCTTTTGTTGGGCATATCAAAATGAACTAGCAACACCACCAAAAGATTTGGTTGATGGAGAGATTGTAGAGATTTATAGTGGTGGTGGAGAGTTTTTAGGGGTTGGATACATAAACCAAAAAAGCATCATCTCTGTAAGAGTATTGAGCTTTGAAAAAGTAGAGATTGACAGAGAGTTTTTAAAGCAAAGGCTCAAAACATCTATACAAAGAAGACAGAGTGTCAAATCTAACTCAAATGCGTATAGACTAGTTCACTCAGAAGCTGATTTGTTATCTGGTTTGATTGTTGATTTTTATAATGGCTACTTAGCTATTCAGATAAACACCTTAGGGATGGAACAGTTTAAAGAGGTGCTTATAGAGCTTTTGATAGAGCTTTTAAATCCAAAAGGAATTTTTGATAAATCTGATGCAAAAGTGCGCAAAAAAGAGGGCTTAGAGACTCAAAATGGAGTTATATATGGTGAAGTTCCAGAGATTTTAGAGATACAAGAAAATGGCATAGTGTTTTCTATGAGCCTCTTTGAGGGGCAAAAGACTGGGTTTTATCTTGACCAAAGACGCAATCGACAAATCGTTTCAAACTATATCACTTCTGATATGAGTGTTTTAGATGTTTTTTGTAATGCTGGAGGATTTGGACTTTATGCTCTTAAAAAAGATGCGAAAGTAAAGTTTGTTGATGCTAGTTTAGGTGCTATCTCTCAAGTTCAAAACAACCTTATACTTAACAATCTTGTATCAACAGAAGTTTTACAAGAGGATGCTTTTGATTTTTTAACCAAAGAGCTAGAGAGTGTAAATCGTTATGATTTGATAGTGCTTGACCCACCGCCTTTTGCAAAGAGTATCAAAGAAAAAAAAGGAGCAATGAAAGGGATGAAATTCCTTCTTTCAAGTGCGATTTCTCTTTTAAATCCAAATGGTTTGGTTGCTCTTTACTCTTGTTCACACCATATAGGAGTCAAAGAACTTGAAATCATGAGTATGGAGATTTCGATAAATACGAAAAAATCTTTGCAAATTGTTGAGTACATGTATGCTGATGTAGATCATCCAAATGTTATAAATGTCCCAAATTCTGCTTATCTTAGCGGTATTTTGCTAAGAATCTTAGATTAGTAGAGAAAGTGTGACTTTTTTGTGTTAATATATAAAAAAACTTTTGGATAAGTGAGTGAAAGAGCAAAAGATAAAAAAACTGATTTTTATAGCATTGATGAGCTTTCTTAGTTTTTCTCAAACTCTCTATGCTTTCTCTAAAGACTCTTTTATCGACCTTTCAAAAACAAAATGGGATTATCGCTGGGGAGATTCTTTGCCAACAGCAAAAGAGGAGAATGACTGGCAAAGGATTGATTTTCCAAGTAATCCCCCACTAAGAGAAGGGAGAGAAAATGTTTGGTATAGGGTTGTTTTACCTTTAGACTTGCCAAGTGACCCTG
>DLUF01000069.1 GCA_002742765.1 Sulfurospirillum sp. UBA12182
CTAAATATTTAGTGGCATTATAGATAGTGACAACAGCTATACTAGATAGAGTTTTACATCATTCTCATATTATTAATATACAAGGAGACAGTTATAGACTAAAAGAAAAAAAAGACCAAGGAGTTTTACACTCAGAAATCTATAAGTTTGAAGCTAAATCTTCAAGCTTTGACAATCAAAAACAAGAGTTGGTTTAAGTTTCAATGTGCAACTTTCTTAGTTTAAAAACTGACGACTTCTGTGCTTCGCTTGACACAAGTCCTCATGTGTTAGATAAAAGATAGGGATGTAGATATACTTTTTAGCATTTTTTACTAACTCTTTGATGCCCTCTTCATAAGTGTTAGATTTTGGAGAGAAGAAAACACCAATAGTAGAATCTGACGTTTTGATATTTTTGTGACTATGTTCATATTTTTTGTTATTGAACTTTTTTTTATGAAACATTTGGTCAAACTCATCTTCATAGATACTCGCTATCTTTTTATCATCTATGACGACTACATTGTTTGCATTGTATCCACCAGTTCCAGTGTCACTCAGATTTGCAGAACCAGTCCATACTATATTATCATCAAATATAAAAAACTTATTGTGCATGATATAACTTATATGATCACTCTTTATATCAAAATACTGATAAAGTAAATGCGTATCATCATAGTAATTTTCACCATGAGAGTCACTATCTACAACACCTTTGATTTCAACTCCTCTTTTTTTTGCTAGCATCAAAGCTTTAAGTATCTCTTCTTGACCTCTAAGTCCATAGATGGCAAATTTGATTTCATGCTGAGCGTTATTGATAAGTCTTATGAGCTCAATTCCAAAAGAAGTTTGTGTGTTAGTGGATGGAAGTTCACTTGGAAAGTGCAGATATAAACTCTCTTTGGCAAATAAGTTTACATGTAAGAGTATAAGAACAACCACTAAGATGTTTTTCAAAAGATTTCCTTTATTGATTTTGAGAAATTATAGAGGTATTTTTGGTCATATTGTGACTATATTTATTTAAGTTTTAGTTTATGTATATTTTAATATCATATTCCTAAATATTAAAGGATATAAAAATGGAATATATCAATAGATTTATCATAGAAGATATAAAAAACTATCTTAAGTATTTTCCTGTTTTACTTATAAGTGGGGCTAGGCAAGTAGGCAAATCAACTCTTGCTTTGCATTTAAATATAAAAAACTATATCACCCTAGATGATATAAATATCTACGAAATGGCAAAAAATGATCCAAAAGGTTTTATAGAAAGTCTTGAGAAGCCTGTTATCATTGATGAAGCGCAAAGATTACCAAACCTCATGATAACTATCAAAGAGTTTATAGATAAAGACAGAAAAAATGGCGAATTTATACTTACAGGCTCTGCATCTTTACAAGGATTTAAAGATATCTCTGACTCACTTGCAGGAAGAATCGGTATAGTAGAGCTTTATCCATTAAGCCTCAAAGAAAAAAATGGTCATAGCGGAAATATCATTGATATATTTGCACAAGATTTAGATACATATCTTTTAAAAGAATTTGACAATTCCAAGATTATACCAAATATCATAGATGGGGGCTATCCTGAGATTCTCAAGATAGATGATCTCAAAGCAAAATATCTTTGGTTTAGCTCTTATATACGAACCTATATAGAGTCTGATGCAAAAGAGTTGGCCAATATCAGAAATATAGATAAATTTATAGTGATGTATCGTTTAACGATGCTTAGAAGCGGAAACATTTTCAATAAAAATGAAATCCAAAATGAATGTGGCCTTGATAATAAAACATTTGATAGCTATTTTAATGTATTGGAGCATACATATCAAGTTAAAAAACTCAAGCCATTTTTCAAAAATGAGTTAAAAAGAGTTATAAAATCACCTAAAATTTATGCCACAGACACTGGTGTTCTTTCATATCTTTTACAGATTACCATACCTGAAGAGTATATTAGCTCTCACTACAAAGGAAATATCTTAGAAACTTTTGTATTTAACGAGCTTTTAAAAGCACAAACATATGCAAATAAAAAATGTGAACTCTATTATTATCGAACCAGTGATCAAAAAGAAGTAGATTTTATACTAGATTTTTCAAGCAATATAATTGCTATTGAAATCAAATCTAGCAAAAGTATTTCAAAGGATGATTTTAAGCATATATATCATCTCCAAACTCAACTAAGCAATTTTGACAAGGGTATAGTTTTATATAATGGTGATAAGGTTTTAAGAATTGATGCAAATATGTATGCTATTCCCTTAGGATTTTTAGCCTAACTTTTTTTATGCTCTTTTGTTAAAACTTTAAACTCCACTCTCTTGGATCTGTCACTATCTACAATTCCTTGTGATTTACCCATGAAAAGTGGTTTGGAAAAAGAGATACCATTGGCTCTGAGATTTTCTTCAAGCCATTTTCTATTTTGATTTATAAATGGATTTTCAAGAGAATAGCAGTATGCTAAGACACTACTTGCTCTTTGCTGGGAGAGATCCATGTTATTAAGATATATGAGTTTTTTGTCTTCTATGCTCCCCCAGCCATAAGAGGTGTGCCCCTCTACCCTCACCTCTTCTATCTCTTTTTTAAACTTATTATGCGTAAGAACTTTGATATATCTTGGAAAAAAATCCTCTAATATCTTCTCAAAATTCTCAGGTATCTTGGCACTTCCTGTTTGAAAGGGAGAATCAAATCTCATGATATTATCTTCTGTAATCACTGCTTGCCAATTATGCAGATCCTTATCAAACTCTTTATGGAGTGCTTTATTTAACTCTACTTTATATATCTCTTTTTCATTGAGAATTTGAAATAAAAAAGCAATAGAGATAAACATAAATATCATCATCAAAGCAGACATAATGTCAGCTATATTTATCCAGCTGTTATCACTCTCTTGCATGTTATAACTTTCCATTTGCTTCTCTTAGAAGCAGTTGCATATTCTCTTTGACTATAGAAGTGGTATCCTCTAAAGAATTTCTTACATGTAAAGAGGAGTTTTTTAGGTTTTCTATAAGGGCTTGGATGTTTTTTTGCTCATTCTCTTTTAAAAGTGATACTGTTTTAATCTCAGAGAGAATTTTGATAATACCATCTTCATGAGACTTGATCATAGACTTATAGTTGTCTTGCCAAGTGATCATATTTTTAACTGATTCATTGAGCTCTTTAAAATTATCTCCAAATTGCTCTATTAAGTTGGTATTGAACTCTTTTACTACTATCTCAAGTGCTTCAAGGGTTTCAGATCTGTTTTGTTTGAGAGGTGGTTTGATGATTGAGAGAATAATTGAAAATAATATACCCACACCTGAAGTAATAAAAGCTGTTTTGAGCCCTTCTAGCAGATGAGGCATACTCAATTTTAGATTATTCACATCAAAGTGGTATAAACCCATAGCTATCCCTATAAAAGTTCCTAGAACTCCAAGACTTACTATCTCATTTTTATAACTTCTTGCACTTTTTGATTTGAGACTGAGTGCGAATAAAACTACAATCCATATAATGATCACTACTGTTATAAAACTGCTATTCATTTGTCTTTATCCTCTTTTTTTATTTGCATATATCTGATGAAAATCATCTACTATTTGTTTCTGTTTTAAAAGCAAAAGTGGGTATTTGAGTCTATACTTATAAGCAAGATTTGAGATATCATACTCTCCTAAAACTCTCATAAGCTCACTAAATTCTCGTTTTAAACTTCCATATTGTGTAAAATTGACTATCATATTGCCTGTATTTATCTTCTCTCTGATTTGAAGATGTTTTAACTCAACCGCATCTAAATGAGCAAAGAGCTCTTGTTCTTCATTATTGAGATTTTCTACTTCTCTTTTAGTACCAAATATCTTTTTATTCAAAAATTTTGATAAACTCCATCCAATTGCAAACAAAACTACCCCTGCAACAAATCCACCAGTATAGACTCCAAACAATCCTAAAATACTAATCCCTATGTAAACAAGAGCAGATGAGATAACTACACTGATAATCTTCTCTTCTACAATGGAGCTTGTATCATCTTGTAAGATATTGCTTTTGATGTTTTTATTGGCACTTTGAAACTTTATAGTCCAGACTTTATAGCGTGTTATTAGCTTATCTAAAAGAGATATTTGTGACATTATCCTAGTAACTCCAAAAAGAGTAAAAATCCACCTGCTACCATAGCACCTTTGCTAAAAGATTTAGCTTCTTTATACTTATCTTCTAAGAGTTGTTCGTACTCCTCTTGGCTCATATCCTCTTTGGAGATACCAGCCTCCTTTAACTCTTTTTGAACTTGCTTAGAAGCATATTCTTTGATAGTTTTATCATATTGACTCGCAGTGGCATTTTTCATAGATTTGAGTTTTTCTACTAAATCATTCATTGTTCCATCTCCACCTCAAAACTCTCTCCACTCTCATCATCCGTAATAGTTCCACTTCCACCTGGATACATATCCAAATAACCTGACTTATACTCTCCATCGCTGTAGTCATAATATTCAACAGGTCCCTCGCCTATTGCTTGATGGTCATAGCTTTCTATTTCTATATAGTTACCCTTTTCATAGCTATATCCTTCCCAAGATAATGCATAAATACTCATAAAAAATAATGCTAGTATCACTCTCATTAGTTTTCTCCCATTTGTAATAGATTAACCTGATATGCTTCTCTAAGCCCATTTTCATAGTAATTTGCTATTTCATACTCAAGATGTTTGTTATAAAACTCCAGCCCAAATTGCTCGTACACTGCAAAAAATTTCATCGCTATACTCATTAGATATCCACCTGGTATATGTTCACCTTTTTTAATGCCTGCTTGTTTAAAAGCACTCATCACCTCTTTGGATATAGAAAGTATCTCTTCATTGCTCATTTTCTCAGTTGGCGCAATATCCTTGGCTTTTCCAATAGCTCTGTAAAGTGCAACTGTACTCTCATATACTTCATCTAAAAGTGACTTCTCTTTTTTCTTAAAAATATCAAATATTCCCATTAAGCTCTTGTTCCTTTAATCAATAATCTATTTCCTGAGATTTGAGACATAGTTACATGCATCATTTCACCTGTTCTTGGATGTGGTACTACTCCACTTACCACACTACCCATATCTGCAATAATCCAACCGCCAAAGGCATCAAAGAGCATTGGAAGGGCTGCATTGTTAATGCCATATCTCACTTCATTTTCTCCATCCCTCTGATATGACATAACTGCTGCATTTATTAAAACCCTTGTAGCAGAAAACTTGTCATACTTATACTTTGCAAATATCCATATGATGAGTGAAATCCCATAGGTTGGAATTGCAAGTAAAACTGCGATAAGTGTTAAAACTTTTGTCTTCATTTTTTTAGCCTCTTTTTAATAATTTAAATACTTCACACGCAATATTGAGTATGTGAGATTTAGCATATTCTTGGTCATCCCAATCCGATTGATTTATATAATCAACTGCAAACTCTTCAAAACTTTTATCATTTTCCTCAAAATATGCATCAAAGAGCTGAAAAAGATAAAGAGCTATATGATCTGCGTAAGAGCCATTCCACCAAGCAAGTGGAGTGTAATATCCATTCATACCAAACTGATAATTAGCAGATTTAGCTAATTCTGAAATTACCTCATAAACTTCTTCTGCCTCTAAACCACATTTAGGGCAGTTAACTCCTTTTTTATAAGGAAGATAGTAAGCCTCACAACTTGAGCACTGATGTGTGTACATGATATGCATTGACATGGATATCCTTTATTTTTTGTATTTTTTAATTAATATATCTGTGGTAGAAGTGAGTTGTTTCTTCTCTAGAAGCTCTTTTACTTCTTGTGAATACTCTGGATCACTCGTTTCTAAAATCTTGATTTTTTCTTCTTCAGAGAGCTTTACCTGCTTGAGTTTAACTATATTATAGATAAGCACTATTAGAACAATAATCCACTTAGCGATAAAGAGCCCAACTAAACTCTCTTTATTGGAAACCTTCATTAAATCAAAGAAATCATCATAAATTTTCTCGACTAAAATAAGAAAAAGTAGGGATAGACCAATGAGAATAATCTGCTTGCTAAATTTCTTCCATAATAAATAGTATGTTGTACTTCTAAATAAAAATCCAAACATCTTCTTATCCTAATAAAAAATCAATTCCCATAATGGCTAGTAAACCTTGGGAAACTCTTTTTGAATACTTTGCTTTAATCTCTTTTGTCTCATCATTCACCATTGCCTCAAAATCCTCTTCACTGACTTCATCTTTATTGATTTTTTCAAGTTCTAATCTTTTTTCAACTGCTTCAATAGCACTCTTTCGGATATGCTTTTCATACGATGAGCTGATAGTATCTACACCCTCTTCTATTTTTTTGATACCGTTATCGATAAAATCTTTCAAGAAGCACTCCTCTGTTTTTGTAATTTTATTTATATTTATGGACATATTTTGGGGAATTAAAATAAAGAGTTTTGTTTTATCTCTTTTGCAACAAAACCTATACCATCGATAGCTTTAGTGATATAGACTCCACGATTTGCTTTTGCATACTCTTGTGCTTTTGTAACATCTCTAAAGTAGGCTTTTTCTAGCTGATCAATTTGCGTAAAAAGGTCCATATCATTAAATTCATATTCAAATAAAAACTCATTATCTAAGTAATCTATAATCACTAATTTTAAAGGTTTGTCGCTATTTAAGATAGTTTTTGAGATGGTAGCTTTAAATCGAGTATCAATTGCTCTTTTAACTGACCTTGCACCCATTTGTGATTGAAAGCCAATTTGAGTTAAGTAAGAGATTGCATCATTAGACATTTTAAGTTCTATGTTTTTCATTTTAAGCATGCTTCTAAAATCATCTAAAAATTTGAATGCTACATCTTTTGCAGTTTTTAATGTCATTGGTTGAAACTCTAAAATTTTGTCTATTCTATTTCTAAATTCAGGAGTTAAAAAATTGATTACCGCTTTTTCTCTATTTATGTTTGTATTACCAAACCCTATTCCATTGGACTCATTTGCTCCAAGGTTTGAAGTCATAATGATAATGCATTCATTGAACTTTGCTTTATTTCCTTGAGTATCAGTAAGAGTTCCATAATCTAGGACTTGTAAAAATGTGTTATAGACTTTTTCATCAGCCTTTTCTATCTCATCTAGTAAAATTATAGATTTTGGCTCATCTAAAACTGCATTCGTTAGTAATCCTCCTTCTGTATATCCAACTAGTCCCGCATCTCCTCCTGTGAGATTTCTAGCTGAGTGTTTATCTGCGTATTCACTCATATCAAATCGTATAAACTTCATATTGAGTGCTTTTGCGAGTTCTATTGCAAATTCTGTTTTTCCCACACCAGTAGGACCTGTAACTAAAAAAGAAGCAATAGGTCTATTTTTATCATTTAGTCCAGCAAAAGCGATGCTTAAAGTTTCTAGTACATTTTGGATAACATGTTCTTGTCCAAAGATTCTTTTTTTTAGATGCATTTCTAATGTGTTTATGTTTGATTGTTTTTGTTGTTTTATCATTATTTTCTCTTTAAAAAATGAAAAAAAGTGTGCCTAGTCCTATGAGGCCAAACACAACAAGGGATGCTTTACAATTAAGAAGAATAATTTCAGACTCAAGCCATAAAAGATTATTGAACCTCTCATTTGAAAAGCTTTCTAAAGCTACCTCATTTTTAATGAGTTTTTTTATAACTCTCCTTTTTGCAAAAGAAGTTATGAGCCTATGAAGCATATGACTCCCTCTTATGCTCATACTTTTTATTGCAAGGCTTTAAAACCTTTTTATCTTTTGGGATGATAGTAATTAGGGTGTCTTCTTGGTATACGCAAGCAAACTTCGAAAAACCTGGAAGAACAAAGTTTCTTCTGTATGAAGAGATTACAACATCTTGTGTCAGCTTCTCTAAATAAGCTTTTGCATCAAGTAGCTCTTTTCTTGAAAAACTTTTTTTGTCTAAAACTCTCTCAATGAATCTCTCTGCTGCGTGGTAAGTCACTTTCATACAATCTCCTTTAGTTAATTTCTATAGGTATTGTACTTGTCTCCTTGGTCATATTTTGTCTATAAAAAGATTTATTTAAATATTTTACTCTCCACTTTTTTAGAATAATTTGCTGTTTTTTAGTCAATTTTTGATTGTAAAAACTACTTTGTTGGATTATTCTTCCTGCTTGAATTTCAACTGCAAATTCAATCTTCTTTTTATTATAAAAAGCATAGATACAAGAAATCTTATCTTCAATTGTTGAGGCATAGGTAATTAGACAATTATGGAGAGTATCTCCCCACTCCTTTAGCTCAGGTCCATTTTGAGGTAATTTTATTTCATAATCATCTATTTTACTCACTAATCGCTTTTCATTTTTAGAATAAGTAAAAACAATATCTTTTATACTATCCTCAACTTCTTTGTTATAAATTCTGTTTATCTCATTGTGGATTGGGAGTAATCTACATTTTACTTTTTGAAAATCTGTTAACCACACACTATTGTTTAAATATCTATATATCCCTATAGTGTCTTGATATATTAAACCATCAACTTCTTTAACTGATTTAAAAAATTGCAATATCTGCTTTTCAGTGTAATATTTTTTGAGAAAATAAATAAACTCGTATATATCTTTATACGGAACCATATACTCTTTTTCTAAATTCAGCATAATAAGTTGCTTCAATATATTTCTATCATCTATAGAATTACAAAATGCAACTATATAGTTAAAAATAAATGTTTTAAATGTGGTTTGCATTTCATAATTTTCATATACTACTTTTTTGATGCTTTTAGGGATGTTTAAACTCTCAATAATACTTTCAATTTTTATCCATCCCATTGGTTTTTTAGAAGGAAAGTACGAAGTAAGATGATCTTTTTCTTCATAGTAATTTAGATTATTTAAAAGAGGATTTTCTAAAAAAAATAGCAATTGAAAATAATTTAGATTTTTGTACTCCTTAACCCGACTAATCCCAAAGCATGCATTATCTAATATATACTTAATACATTTATCTCTAAGTATTTGTTTAATCTCTTCAAGTTTGTTTATTTCAGGCAATAGAATTGTTTTTCTAAAAACAGTATCTTTTGGATCTATATCATAAAAGAAGTTTTCATCGGCTCTTTTTGATAACGAATAAGAAAACACTCTTTTTTTAATGAACTCCACTTTTTCTCTTAGGTAGTCTACATAATGAGGAATATTAATATAACAACTTGCTACTACACTCTCTTCTTCTAAAACGACTTCCTCCTGCAGTATTATTTGTTTAGAACAAATTTGGAGAAACATTTCGAGATTTTTTTGTGCCAAGTATGCATCATAATAAATTTTATTACCACATTCATGACATTGATACTTTAAATCTTGAAAATCATATATTAAAGATAAGTTTATTTTTCCGCAACTACAAACATGCGTAAGTACTTTATAGTTTAATGTTTGTTCATTTTGAAAAAGAGATGGTTTTTCATTAAAGTTTTCAAGAAGGAACCAAGATATATTTTGCATTTTTATCCAATAAAAATTTTGGAAAAATTATAGGTTACTTTCTAGACATATTTTGACCAAGTTACTTCTAATCTGCTTATCCAGTATATTGAGTTTTGTTTATCATCTTTTTCTATTAAAGAAAGTATTTTAAAAAAAGAAGTAGTGCCCATTAATCAAAACACACTCGGTTGTAGCATTATTTATAATATATTTATTCATATCGAAAGCGTTATAAAAGCGTTTTGTAAGCGTCATTAATATGTCGTACAGACGTTATACATAACACATCATTTAGTAGGTATTTCATGAAATTATCGAAGTTTTGGAAGGTAATATGGTCTTGCAATTGGAATTTTTGTCTGTATCTTTGCAAACTGCATATGAACTTCTTGTTTGTACTATTTTCCCCTATCCTACCATCTCCCTCCCATATAAAACCATATCAACTCCATACTTATTGCGTATCTTGGTGAGTCCTTGCATGAGTTTTTCATTTTTGGTATCTTTTTTAAAATCAATGATATCATAGCTCTTGGGGTTTGATTTATCTATGAAATTTGTGGCACTAAGGGCTAGGAAATGTATCTTATAGTTTCTATGGATATCAAGTTCACTAAATAGTTCTTGTGTTAGTTTGGCAAAGAAGTCTTCATTGAAGAGTCTATCTATAGTAAGAGATTTTGCAGATTTGATGCCATACTGGTAGCGTATCTTCATATAAAAGGTTGTAGGTCTAAGTCCTAGTCTTGCTATGGTAAAGCTTAGATAGCGTGAGAGTATCATCACCCTTCTTCGCAATTCACTCCTCTCTTCAATAGCAGGGAAATTTCTACTGATGCCTATGCCTTTTCTCTTACATGTTGGCTTTACTGGTTCATTGTCTTCACCTTTTATCTTTGCATAAAGTTCTTTGCCTGTTTTTCCATAACTAGCAAAGATGCTAGGAACCCTCTTTGCGTCTTTGAGTGTATCTATTCCATAGCTTTTGAGTCTTTTATATATTGCTCTTCCTATACCAGGGAAATCCTCTATTGCTATGGGATTGGTAAATGCTTCTATCTCTTCATCTTCTATAACTTTGCATCCATAAGGCTTTATGGTATCTGTGGCAAGTTTAGCTATCCATTTGCTCTTACTAGCTACAATTGAGATAGGCAGACCAAACTTCTCTAGGATTTGTGCTTGGAGGGATTGTATGAAAGAGAGCGTATCTTCTTTTTTAACCCACCCTCGAAGGTCCGCAAAAAACTCATCAATGCTGTATTGCTCTATAAGGGGTATTTTTGTCTCAAGATAGCTTTTGAGTTTAAAAGAGAGCATTTGATAAAAGAGATGATCACTTGGAAGCACTATAAGCTCTGGACACATCACCAGGGCATCTCTCAGAGGTGTACCTATTTTTATCTTGTATTTCTTTGCTTCATAGCTTTTTGCGATGACTATCCCATGGATAACTCCATCACTATCAATAAACTCATCTTTCCAGGCATTTGAGATATTGTTTGTATCATAATGGTTCGTAAATTCTAAAACACTATTAAAAGCTCCACTTTGAGCAAGGATAACACCTTCTTTTTTTGTATGTGCAAATATCTTTTTATCACTTCCTTTGGCTACAACCACAGGGCGATTCTTTAAAAAAGGATATCTTGTTCTCTCAGCTGATACAAAGTAACAATCTAGATCCATATGCAATTTCATCAAATACCCTTACATGTAAAGATTTTATTGCATAGTGTAATATTTAATCAAAAAATACAAAAAATAAGTGATAATATGTCAATTAAGATAAAAAGAGAAAGAAGATGGAACTCAAACACATAATTGACAATATCAAAGATGTACTTAGTGTAGAACTTGGAGAGCGAAGAGTATTTGATAAAGATGTTGCAGAGGCTTTAGGGCTCTCTCGTGAGAGCTTATCACATCTGAAGCGAAGAAACTCTATTCCTTATGAAGCTATAGCATACTTTTGTGCTAAAAGGGAGATATCTATCAATTGGATTCTCTTTGACCAACTCCCAAAATCACTCCAAGAAAAAACAGAAAAATATATCTACATCAAATACTTTGACAAAGTACATGCAAGTGCAGGAGGTGGGGCATACAATGAAGATGAAGAGTACTCTTATATCCTCATCCCAAAAGAGGCTATCAGCCAATACAAAGCAGACAACCTCCATGCCACAAAAGTTATTGGTGATTCTATGGAGCCAACACTTCAAGATGGCACAACAATTCTTTGTGATGTTACATGTAAGCAGATACAAGATGGTGATATTTTTATGGTTCATACACAAGAGGGACTCTTTGTCAAAAGAGTATATGCTGATACGAACAACAATCTGACTCTCATCAGTGATAATCCACAATATATCTCTACATATATAACCAAATCACAATTAGACGATGTAAGCATCATTGGTAAAGTCATAGCAAGGATAGATGCTTCATGCAGATAAGACCTGTAACCATACGATTATACAATGATAACAACAGACCAAAAAGAGGTGGAAATAGCTGGATTGGTTTATTGGTTGTAGTGGTGTTAATTGGTATAATTGTGTTTTACTTGTAAAGGAAGCCAATGAGTATTTTAGAGTTAAAAATCACATTGCTAGATACAAAGCCTTCTGTATATAGAACCATCCATATTGAAAATACTCGCACTTTTTATGATTTACATGTAGCTATTCAGATTGCTTTTGGATGGCAAGATAGTCATCTGCATGAATTTAAACTCAATGATGAAACTATAGGTCCTAAAACACTTATTGAAGATGCAAAAGTTTTAGAAGAATCAGACATCTTACTCTCTCAAAAAATAGTGTTTCAAAAACAAAAATTCTTTTATATTTATGATTTTGGAGATCATTGGGAACATAAAATAGAACTTGTTAAATTTGTAGAGCCTAAAAAGACCTTCTATCCTAAATGCATAAAAGGTGCTAGAAATGCACCTCCTGAAGATTGTGGTGGTGTATGGGGATTTGAAGAGTTTAAAGAGATTATGGGAGATAGAAAACACCCTCAACACAAAGAGATGAAAGAGTGGTATGGTGGATTATATGATGAAGAGTTCTTCAGTTTGCTTTTGATAAATGAAGATTTTAAACATTTTGATACGATAGCAAAAGAATTAAAAGAATATGAAGAGAATTAATAATGCCTATTAAATCCCTCGCATGGTCAAATAGTGACAAAAAATCTGCTAGAGTTTTATTTGAGTTAGCAAAAAAAAGAGATTATACAAAACTCATCCACAATATCAAAAACTTCTCCCTAGAAAAAGAGGAAAACGTTTGGGATCTCAAAACGTATTTAAACGATCAAGCTAAGGAGTTTGATACGAAATATGATTATAGGTACTCTATGTTACCAATCCTCTTTGCTTGCTATATTGAAGAGGGCTTACTAAGTGACGATGAGCTCGATATTTTTTCCAAATCGATAAAAGAGCACATCCAAGAAACTGTAAAATTTCGTGCAATGATTAGTTCATTGACTGATTGATAATCCACCTTACTTAAAAAACTCTAGTAGAAATGCTACTAGTATTTGGCCGGGTAGTTCACTTAAGAACTTGAAACTATACTCCAAGCATCTTTACCAAGAATTTTTATTAACTTATACGCACATGAACTTTTCTTTCCATTTGTTTGTAAATTAGATATTTTTATAAATAATTGATTTATAAAAATGTAAAAAAAAGAAACAAATCTCTATATCGTATCATCTATTTTTACAAAACCTCAAGATTTTATCCTCCCAAATAGTGCTCTGTTATACTTGCTCGATTATGCTTCAT
>DLUF01000070.1 GCA_002742765.1 Sulfurospirillum sp. UBA12182
TACGGAGCACTATTTGGGTGGATAAAGTGGTGGATATCAATCACTTAGCATAGATAAAGATCTATTTTATAGTGCAATAATTCTGTCTATATGTAACGTACTTGTCTCATATTTTCAAAATTTGGCACTCTAGCTAGAACTTATTCGTGAAAGAAAACATTGTTCAACAGATGTTTGTATGAGGATAAAAGGAAGTAATACACAAGTAAAAAAAGAAGTAAGCTAAAATAAAAAATATCTTACTTTACGCTATAATGGATACTTGGAAAATAAAAAACGGAAGTAATAAAATATGAAAGAAGAAATAGATAGTAAAAAGATAACCATACCAGAGCCATCTTTTGGAAGTGATTTGACAAATATCATCTTAGATTTGGAAAAGCTAAGGACTAAGCAACTTGGTGGCGATGTCCCTCCTTATATCTTTTTTCAGCTCAAAAATATTTTTCAGATTTTAGAGACTCTAGGCTCTGCTCGTATAGAAGGAAACAATACAACACTTTCAGAGTATGTTGAAAAACTTATAGATTCACATAGTGCAGATGAAAGCGATGATGAGATAAAAAATCTAGAAAATGCCATAAAATTCATCGAAGATAATACAGATGAACAAACTGTTTTCAATCGAGCTTATATCTCAGAGATTCATAAAATCATCACAAAAGACTTAACCCCTCCACCAAATGGGGAAGGCTCAAAATACCCAGGTGAACTGAGACGGCATGGAGTGAGTATCAAAAAATCAGGCCATACGCCACCTGAATATTTTATACTTCCTGAGTATTTTGAAAAGTTTATCGAGTTTATCAATGAAGAGTATAAAGCACAATACCAACTTTTGATGGTTGCCATAGCACATCACAGGTTTGAATATATACATCCATTTGACAATGGTAATGGTCGTATGGGAAGACTTTTAAACTATGCATTTTTGATAAAACTTGGCTTTAAAGTAAAACAAGGAAGACTCATAAACCCTTCTTCTGTATTTTATACAAACAGAGATCAGTACTACGACATGCTCTCACATGCAGATAGTTTGGAAGCTAAAGATTTGTTGTCTTGGTGTGAGTATTTTTTAAGAGGCTTAAAGAATGAGATAGAAAAGATAGACCACTTGTTAAAAAAAGAGTACGTTCAAAAAGAGATACTTTTACCAACTTTAAAAATTGCCCTTGAGCGAGAGCATATCACAAAACAAGAGTTTGAAATCTTGTCTTATCTTGTTAAAAAAGATGACATGGCTATGAAGTCAGAAGAGTTAAGTGTATTTGGCATCAAAGACTCAAAGAAAAAATCTTATGTAATGAACAAGCTCAAAGATAAAAAGATGATAGCTCCTGTAAACGATGGGGGAAGGATATACACTGTCAGATTTTTAAATAACTATCTTTTAAGAGGGATCATGCAAGTGTTAAAAGACAATGGTTTTGTGTCTGATTTTTTGAATAGTAACTAGGTTTTGAAGTTCATATCTTAATAGTGTTTACCAGTTAAAGTCTTGACGCCTAAGTCATACGTAAAGATGTTCGAAAAATGTTTTGAGATTTCCCAATAGGGAGTATAAATTGTATAAATTACGTATACCGTATGATATAATCTCATGGACACTATTTCGAAAAAGGTTTTTATGAAAGATATAGAATTAGCAAAACTCTTTGCCTTGCCAACCTCCACCATTGCAGATTGGAAGAGTAAAAAGAATCTCAATGGTAATGTAAAATTCTTACTTTACAAATTTATCTCAAGCTTACCAGATGAGCTTGTAAGAGAGAGAATTGAGGCGATTAAACTGATTGAAGATATAGAAGTTGTTGGAAGAAATGAATTTATAAAAACAGTTTTAAACAATGCAGAAAAATTTGATATCTTTGATGGATATGAAATTCCAAATCCACTCACTAAACCCACAGGACTTGAATCTTTAAATCTAGGATTTAAAGATATGTGGTTCTTGAAAAATAGAGATAATGAATACATTGCTTTACACTTTTATATCCAAAATCAAATGAGTACTTATAGCTATCTTGATAGGATGAGAAAAGCTTATGAAATCTTTCATGAACATACTAAAATAAAAAATATCTATTTAATTACAAGTGGAGTAAATCCCCAAAGAGTTCAATCAAGAGAAATATTTGAAGGTTTTCATAAATTAATTGTTCTTGATGCAAACTACTTTACCTCTAAACTCTATAAGAGAAAAAATATAGTTTTTTGGAATGAAGCAAATGCCTCTTAAAAGAGATATCGATAGTCTAAAACGTCTCTTTCTGCGCTATTGTGCACTTTATTCAAATATGGTAAAATTAGGGTGATGTTTGTCAAACAAGAACCACGCCGAGCGGTTCGAGTTCTCGTTAAGTCTGAGTAGAGCGCTGTGGGAAGCAACACTATCAAGATGATAACCATCACCAAAAAGTAATTTATTGGAATCACATCCTTTCTTTTAGAAGATGCTAGGGGGGGTGAGTCTCCTTAAGCCTTGGCGTCTTAATGAAGCCCCCTAGTCCAATAAACTACACAATATCAACTCCCTTTCTTTTCAAAGCAGACCAACTCGAAAGGGGAATCTTTATTTTTACCAAAAATCACTTTGTCATCGTTGTATAAAAGTTCCTCCTTTTTTCATAAAATAAAGCTCTTTGAGCCTTGACAAACCCAAAAACCTGTTATAAGATTAAAAGGCTATAAATATCTTTTATAGCACTGCTTTTGCACGTAAATGTTTTGCGTGCTCTTGTGTCCTATTTAAAAAAGTTGACACTCTTTCAATTATTTAAAAAAATCAGATCCAGACCCTTGCCAAATTTAAAAATCTGTTATATGATTAGAGGTATATATATCCGTATACCGTATATATATACATTTTACATAAGGAATAAGATTTGAAAAAGCTAACAGCCAATTTAAGTGAAAGAGAACATTTTACTCTTTTTTCTTTGATTAGAAAATACCTTATACTCTATGTTTTGCTTCTTTGCTTTGGATATGGAGCATATGCTTATGAAGTCAAATCAGCTAAAAATCTTCTTGCTTCATTTGACTCTAATGAAGAGATTATTTGTGGTAATGAGTTTGTAAAAAAAGCATCTGGCTGGAAGTATGATAAAGAGAGTAGAGTTTTTTTTAACGATAAATATGTCTTTCATCTTATGAACTGCACACAATCTCTAATCAAGGAGTCAAAGTGATGGAATTTAAAAAAAGATTCAATGAGATATATGTCTCTTTGTTCCATTTACCAATCTTAATGGTTCTTCCCATTTTTTGGATGGTGTTTATGGATGAGGGCTCTTTGATAACTAGGTTTCTGTTTCCTTTAACACTCATCTCTTTGATGCTAGTGCTTACTAAAAAGATTGTTCAAGTGCTTTATAGCACAAAGGAAGAGTTATGAGTGCAGGACAAATCATAGGCTTTGCAATTTTAGGAACTATTATGGCCTTTTTATATGTTGGCGAGTACCTTTTAAAAAATATGGATAAAAAGGATAAAAAATGAGTTCAACAACTCCCATAAAAAAGAGCTATCATGGCTGGTTGCTTTTACTTCTTTTAATTACTAGCATCATGCTTAGAGTTTATAACTATCTACCCCTTAAGACTTTAGCAATAGAATTTACAACACTTCTTATTTGTACATTTTTTTATTTAGAGCGTAGTTCTTACATTGATGAGTATAACGCTAGTGAAGATAGTGAAAAAAAAGAGAAGTTAGTACAGAAGATAGCAGCTAAAAAGATACATCTTAATCTAGCCCTTGGGTTTTTCTTTATTATCGTAATATCTGGCTATTATGATATGCAAACTGTAAAAAATGAACTCACTCACCTCAATGTTTTTAGATGTGAGAGTAAAAATGGTTTTGAGATATATGTAGATAAAAAAGAGGGATGGATTTTAAGTGATGATTATTTCTTTATCAATGGTAAAAGTAAAATCAATGCTTTTGAGTGTAAAAGAGCAAATAAAGAGTAATCATGCAAAAACATATCTTTAAATCCAAAAGTAATGCACTCAAAAAGATAACTTACAACTTTTATATGCATGTAGGACTTTGGGCACTCTATATCTTAACTTTGCTGGAGAGTAACTATGAGTAAAGTAGCATTTTATAAACTCTATGCAAAAAAGCTAGCACCATTTCTAGCTCTTTTTCTTTTTAGCATAAGTTTATTTTTAGAAGTAGAGGGAGAGCTATTGAAAATAGAGATTTTAATTCTACTTTTTATGTTTTATTATCAGTTTGCAATGAATATGAAAAAAAGGAGATAAACAATGAGCAGTGATAACTTTGAACCTGTGTGGACTGTAAAATCAGATGAAGTAGCAATGGGATTTATGATAGTAGCTTTTATCCTTGCCTTCCCTGCAATTCCAGCTGGAGTGCTTGGTTGGTGGCTAGGAGTGAATGTCATAGGCAATAACTTTGCTAAATGGGGATTAATGATACTTCTATTTACTGTGACATATCTTTTTATTATCTATCTTAAAAATAAAAAAGGAATCCAATACGCTGCTTTGTTTGTGTTTTTAGAGTATCTTGTCTTTGATTTTACACTCATGAAGATGCACAATAAAGAAACATTAGTAATGGTAGATTTGGTAAAGAGTTTTATCAACTGGGGCTTGAGCCTAAGTTAGAAAGGAGAAATGCATGTTAGATTTTTATGGAATTTATTTACTAGGTATTGTCATTATAAGCATTAGTGCATTAATTAGCGATTTTTATCTTCATAAAGTGCAACGCAGAAAAGAGATAATCATAAATATAGTAGCTCTTGCTTTTATTCTTATTAGTATGTTCATACTTCAACTCCAAGAGCAAGAGATATACAAAGAGTATTTTTTAGCTGGACAAAGATTAAACTGTAATGGCTTTGCACTCTCTAAAGATTTAGGGTATGTGCTAGAAGGTGAGTATTTTTTACAAACAAGCACCAATAAATTAGTGGGCATAAATACTTGTACTCCTATAGGAGATGTTTTTATCTATACACAACCTCTAGCACTTGGTCTTTTAGTACTGTATGGTTTGTTTATTCTCTTAAGATATTTACAAAACAAACGTAGATATAAAAATGCACAACAAAAAGAGGAGCAATTATGAAAAAAAAGAAGCACTCTCTTGTAGATATAGCATTTATAAAAGGGTATACAAACAAGCAATTGCTCAGAGAGCCTCTTTATATAAAAAGATGAAACTAAAAAAAAGATAAAAAGACTGAGTGCATATAATATAGCCTGATAAAAGGAGCCTTCTTTTGCTGGGGGGGTATCACTCTCCCCTTTATTGTTGTGCAGGGGAGAGTCTTTTTTACAATTTCACGAAGCCACGAATAGCCTCAGCGTCAAGTTCTTTATATTTTTCTGTCGACCTTTGAGGGTCATCTATATTTGTTACATACCATATATTTATCTCCTGATGGTAAGAGAATTGAATTCTCCCTTTTCCCATATATAAAAGATCGCTTAATTCTTCGTTGTTTAGCATGAAGTAATCGACATCAGTAGTACCTAGTATATCACCATCATGTATTTCTGCACCATTTATTTCCATTTTTTGCTCCTCGTATAGTTTGAGTTTTATTGCTGACATTTTATCGCTTCTAATATCTTTTTGTTTTCTTACATGAGAAAAATTTCCCCCATGTATTAACTAGTATTGAAAATAAAAATATTTTAAAAATTTATATAAGATTCAAATGCAAAATATATCTTGATTTCTTTGGGAGAGTTTTAATGAAAAGCCATTTTATGTAGCAATATAGATAGTATGTTTTCAGAGAAAGAAGCTATTTTAGAAGAAAATAGAGTTGTAGTGTAAATTTTAGATGTTTTTCAAACAGTTGATAAGAAGGTTGTTTTAAAAGGTATTCGCTAAATTGTAAAAGTATGTCCCGGAGTATGTCCCAATCAAAACTTAAAAAAGAAATTAAAGCTAAATATAAAACAAAATATTGATTATATAGGGTAAAAGAAGTGGTGGGTCCTGAGTGACTCGAACACTCGACCACTCCGTTATGAGCGGAGTGCTCTAACCAACTGAGCTAAGGACCCGTCTGTTTTTAAGAGTGACATTATATCGTTCTAATTGTTAAAAGAAAATAAAATACTTTTTCAAAGTTCTTAGAAGATACCCTTCTGTAGTTTTAAGACAAATTTACTCCTATAAATATGAGTAAAAAGGGATATGCAAAAAAAGCATATTTTTAGAAGAGTCAAGAGCCTTTTACCTTTTATATAAAAGTTTTGCGATTAGACTAAAATATAATAAAGAATATACAAGATTAAGTAGATGACAACATATAATTTTATTTATAATCAAAATAACTTTACAAATCATATAGACTTTGTTTTACTCAAAGACAAACCAAATGTTTTAGTACAGATTTTTTGTGGTCAAGGTGAGAGTATTTTAAAAGAAGCTATTGATTTTATCCTCTCAAAGCTACCACAAACAATCTGCTTAGGAACTACAACAGATGGAGAAATTATCAACGATACTGTAACAACATTGCAAACAGTTGTTTCAATATCAATTTTTGAGAAAACAGAATTAAAAACAGCTCATTGCAATTTTCAAAGTTCTTTTGAAACAGGTAAAGAGCTTGCAAAAAGATTAGTAAAAGACAATACAAAACTTTTAATTCTTTTTACAGATGGTACATATATGAATGCAGAGGAGTTCTTAAAAGGTATAACATTTTCATATCCAGATATTCCAGTATGTGGTGGTATGGCAGGTGATAATGGAGAGTTTGTTAAAACCTTTATCTCTTCAGGTAGAACTATCTTGAGCAAAGGTGCTGTTGGGGTATCTTTAAATTCAGATATTTTAAAGATAGCAACTGATTATAAATTTGATTGGAAAGAGATAGGGTTAGAACATACGATAGACGAAGTCGAAAGAAATAGAATTTATAAGATAGACGGAATTAGCCCTACTGATTTTTATGACAAATATTTAGGAAGTAATTTCTCAAAAACGGAATTTCCTTTGATATTGCAACAAGATGGAATCCCAAAAGCAAGAGCAGTCATCGCAAAGCATGAAGATGGAAGTCTTAGCTGTGGAGGAAATTTACAAAAAGGGGATAAGGTAAAGATAGGTTTTGGAGATGCCCAATCACTTCTTAAAAGTCCGATAGAATCATTGAAAAATTTACATCAGATAAAGGCTCAAACATTTTTTGTATACTCATGTATGGCAAGAAGAAGATATATGCCAAATTTGATAAATCTTCAAGCAGCCCCCTTTGCTAACTTGGCTTCTACATCAGGATTTTTTACCTATGCAGAGTTTTTTCACTCAAATGGACATAATGAACTCTTAAACCAAACACTTACAGCAGTTGCACTTAGTGAAGATGAGGATAAGAAAATTTGTGAGATACCGCAAAGTAAACAGATGAGTCTTAAAGACGAAGCTTATGCTAAAACTATACAGTCATTGACACATCTGATTACGCAAAGTACAAAGGATTATGAAGCACAATCAAAACAACTAGAAGAGCAGATGCTTTATACAAAAAATCTTCTAGAATCTCATAGACAGTTTTTAAGACACACCGTTCACGAGATGAATCTTCCTTTGAGTGTTATGATGAACAATATAGAACTACATGAACTTGAAAATGGCAAAAGTGTCTATCTTGAAAACATCGAAGTAGGGCTAAAAAGTATTTTTTCTTTATATGATGACTTGAGTTATCTAGTAAGAAGAGACCAGATTAGTTATTTTAAGCGAAGATTGGATTTGGTTGATTTTATAAGAGGACGTATAGATTTTTTTGAGCGAGTTGCAAGCAAAGCAAAATCAAAATTTGTTTTCAAAAGTTCTCAACAAGAGGCATATGTTTACTTTAATGAAACAAAACTTCAAAGAGTGATAGATAACAATCTTACAAATGCTATCAAATATACATTTGAGAACAAAGACATAGAAGTAGAAGTGAGAGTCAATGAGGAAGATATCTTTTTTAGCATAGCCTCGTATTCTAAGAAGATACAAGAGCCAAAGATGATTTTTGAAGAGTATTATCGGGAAGAGAGAGCCAAAGATGGATTTGGATTGGGCTTGAACCTAGTGAAAAGAATTTGCGTTGAAGAGGGTGTGAGTATAGAAGTTATCTCTAATGAAGAGGTAACAAAGTTTATTTATGGGTTTAAAGAGGATAGAAGATGAAAATTTTACTTTTAGAAGATGATAGTTTGTTGAATGAAACAATTACAAAATATCTTCGTATGGTAGGGCATACAATCGTTTCTGCAAAAGATGGAAAAGAGTGTCTAGGTTTTGCTCTTGAAGAGAAGTTTGATCTTTCTATTTTTGATATAAATGTCCCTTTCCTAGATGGACTTTCTCTTTTAGAGGATTTACATGTAAAAAAAAGAGCCATGCCAGTTATCTACATTTCTGCTTTAAACGATATAGAAGAGATTTCTAAAGCTTATGAACTTGGGTGTAGTGATTATATAAAAAAACCATTTCATCTCAAAGAGTTGGACTATCGTATCAACAAAGTTTCTCAAACTCTTAAACAAGATATGCATCATAAAAGGCTCTCAAAAAGTTATAGTTTTGACTGTGACAAGATGATTTTGTACTATCAAAATACTCCACATATTTTGCCAAAAAAGCAGCTTCAAATCGTTGATTTTTTAGCACACAACAGATCTCTTGTTTGTACTTATGAGATGTTCAAAGAGTATGTTTGGTTTGGCGAAGAGATTGAAGAGGGAACGATAAGAGCTGAGATAAATCGTTTAAAAAAGAATTTAAAAGAAGATTTCATCGTAAATGTAAGAGGAATGGGATATATGGTTGATTTTTAACCGACATATCCCCATCTTGCCTACTTGTCTAAAACATCAAGAATTTTTTCATAATTTCCTAGTTTTTGAAGTTCTTGGTCAAGAGTTTGTGTGAGATTTGATTTTGCTTCTAAGTCTTTAGAAACCTCTTGGCTTTGTGATGAGAGTTCATCCATGTCAGAAGAGAGATTACAACTCTCATCTGAGAGACTTGAGAGTGTTTGGCTGATGATTCCCATTACCCCGTTTATATTTTCTACTGCTTGGACGATGGTGTTTACAGAAACATGTGTATCTGAAAGACTTTTTTGTGTACGTTCAGCTAATTTTCTAACTTCATCTGCAACAACAGCAAAACCACGTCCATGTTCTCCTGCACGAGCAGCTTCTATGGCAGCATTAAGTGCTAAGAGGTTTGTTTGATCTGCGATATCAGAGATAATCCCTAAAACAGAGCGGATATCATGGACATAAGAAGATAGATTTTGTGCTTCTGTCGCAAGATTTGCATTTGATTCGTTACTTTTTTCTATATTTGAAGCGAAAGTGTCAAATTGGGATTTAAAGTGATTGAGTTTATCTTGAATTTTGTTGATAGAAGAGACAGCATCAGAAAGGGAAGCACCGATAGAAGTGATAACAGGTAAACTCTGTTTCATTTGTATGAGCATTGATTTGTGGATGCCACTTATCATCATCTGGCGGTTGATTTTTCGGATGAAAAAATAACTTTTAAATTCAGCATATTTTTGGACAAAACTGTTTACATAATCATCATGAAAACTCTCTTTGTTAGAAGTTTGATAAAAGAAGATTGCAGTGAGAGTTTGGTTTGTGTTGATACCAAGAAGTTCTCCAAAAGTTGAAAAGCCAGCTACTGGAGTATCATTGAAAATCGTTAGTTTATTGAGTTCGGAATTATTTAAAAGACGTCTTAAGATACAGTCATTAAAAATTGCCCCGATAGCTTTAGGTTTGTTTTTTGTAAAAGATTGGTAGTTACTTGTTGTTGTTTGGACAAAGTTGTTTCTTTGAAGTAAAAGAAGTTCTTCTCCTGATTCGATGTCACAGTAAAACTGGATAGCTTTATTTGTTTTGTCTATGCCAGCTACGGAGCGGACATAGATGTCGTTGTCAATTTCGATTCCAAAAGAGTAGTTACTTAACTCTTTTTCTAGTGAGTTTATATCGCAGTTAAAATGCTTGCAAAGTGCATCGACACTATTTATCTGTTGGTTAGTGTTTTTATCTAAGAAAGCAAAAACAGTTCTTTTGATAGGGTCTGCGGAGAGAACGGAAAACTTTGTTGCAGTTTTTTGAAAGTTTTGACTTTTGAAAATCCCAAAATGAAAATTTTGCTTTAATTTGATAAAAGTTATGATGGCACAGTGTCTTAAAACTTTTTGATTATTATATATGTAAGTATTTTGAAAATCTAGTTTTCCCCCAGCACTTCCTCCAACCAAAAGACAGGGGAAATGACCGACATTATAGACTGCTTCCATAAAAAAGCTTTCACTAGCAGATAAACCGTCTATAAGAGTATAGCCTAGTGTATCTTCATGATTGATTTTAAAAGGAACGTTGATTTTTTGTACTTCATTTTCTATTCTTTTTATGCGTTCTTTAAGACTAAGGGAACTTGAAGCTAGGTCCTCACTTCTAAGAGGGATAGTTGCTACATGTACATTTTCTATCATCTCTTTTGAAAATAGCATTAAAACTATATTGTCGCCACTTCCAGCGTCACTTTGTGAGTAAAGAGTTTTTGTTGGGATTGATTTGTCAAAATTACAAAGTTCCCCTGCTGTTGTAGATAAAACCAAAGTAGATTCTTTTGGGAGAGCTTCTTTTAATTTTGTTGTAATACTCTCGAAATGAAGCTCAGGAGAAACAAAGCCTAAGATAAGTCTTGGTTCAAAAGAGAGATTTTTAAGTTTGTCTGATTTGATTTCAGACTCTTTTAAAACAAGAGTTTCGATACTTTTTGCAGTATAAACTTTTTCGTTTGTATCCGTTTGTTTGGAATTAAAAAAACTAAACATCCCACAATCCTTTAAGGTTTTCTCATATGTCATAATTATAACTTGCCACAGTCATATTATGGTCACATATAGAATCATTATAATCCTATTACATAGCGTGAAAATAGCCCAAATCCTGACATAAACAT
>DLUF01000049.1:0-747 GCA_002742765.1 Sulfurospirillum sp. UBA12182
AGTTTGTAGGGGTATTAAAACATAATGTTGATGATGTAAAAGTCGCCCGCAATTGTATCACATGCTAGTTTGTAGGGGTATTAAAACGCTTTTCTAGCCAGTAGCTTTTCTTTTTCGATTGTATCACATGCTAGTTTGTAGGGGTATTAAAACAGTATTTTAAATTATAAAAATCGTACATAAATTGTATCACATGCTAGTTTGTAGGGGTATTAAAACAAGATGAAAATAGCAAAGTTTTTGCTTATAATTGTATCACATGCTAGTTTGTAGGGGTATTAAAACGAAAAATGTATGCTAGAAACTATCAAAGAAATTGTATCACATGCTAGTTTGTAGGGGTATTAAAACAACTCTATTGAGTTTAAATCTCTTGTAAAGATTGTATCACATGCTAGTTTGTAGGGGTATTAAAACGAAACAAAAACGAAAAAGTGTTAATTCTGCATTGTATCACATGCTAGTTTGTAGGGGTATTAAAACTTAAAACGCTTATTATTGCTACGAGCTAACATTGTATCACATGCTAGTTTGTAGGGGTATTAAAACACATCACCAAGATTACAAAATGAACAGCAAATTGTATCACATGCTAGTTTGTAGGGGTATTAAAACTAAAATCAATCATTGAGCATGATGAAGAGGATTGTATCACATGCTAGTTTGTAGGGGTATTAAAACATTTGGACTTATATATTCAAAGTGCTATGGATTGTATCACATGCTAGTTTGTAGGGGTATTAAAAC
>DLUF01000049.1:984-1320 GCA_002742765.1 Sulfurospirillum sp. UBA12182
TAGTTTGTAGGGGTATTAAAACCAATTAGAAAAATACAAAAATTTAGAGTTTATTGTATCACATGCTAGTTTGTAGGGGTATTAAAACTAGGTAGTAATGATTTTGAAGCCTTTAGTGATTGTATCACATGCTAGTTTGTAGGGGTATTAAAACCGCTTGAAAGTATTGATGATTTACAATGGGATTGTATCACATGCTAGTTTGTAGGGGTATTAAAACGTACATAGATAACATACTTAGCCCAGTCTTCATTGTATCACATGCTAGTTTGTAGGGGTATTAAAACTTTAAAACAACAAAGTATTTAGTAATGATAATTGTATCACATGCTAGTT
>DLUF01000049.1:1515-38369 GCA_002742765.1 Sulfurospirillum sp. UBA12182
GTTTGTAGGGGTATTAAAACTAGCAGCTATATCATCCATGGCATTATGTGATTGTATCACATGCTAGTTTGTAGGGGTATTAAAACAAGAATATCGATACAAAGGGGGCTAGAGATAATTGTATCACATGCTAGTTTGTAGGGGTATTAAAACTCTAGCCCCAATTAGTTTCACAATTATGAAATTGTATCACATGCTAGTTTGTAGGGGTATTAAAACTTCTTGATTCTAAAATACAGTATTTTTATTATTGTATCACATGCTAGTTTGTAGGGGTATTAAAACGATTAACTAGACTTAAATCTTGAGTGATAAATTGTATCACATGCTAGTTTGTAGGGGTATTAAAACTGGTATTGACACCTTGTATTATTTCTGTTCATTGTATCACATGCTAGTTTGTAGGGGTATTAAAACAGTTTAGTAAGTTCGGATTGAGTTACGTTAATTGTATCACATGCTAGTTTGTAGGGGTATTAAAACGAATTATTTATAGCATAACGAAGTGTTTTTATTGTATCACATGCTAGTTTGTAGGGGTATTAAAACGGCATATATATTTTATCCTCAATGGGTCTAATTGTATCACATGCTAGTTTGTAGGGGTATTAAAACTAGATTCATGGGCTTTGGTAGCTAACCATCTATTGTATCACATGCTAGTTTGTAGGGGTATTAAAACCGATAAAAAAAAGATATTTTGTGCATTTTCTACCCAAAATTTGAAAATTAAATAAAGTTTATGTATAATTTTGAAGCGTTGTATCACACGCTAGTTTAATAGGGGTATTAAACTAAGGCTATCTTTAAGATAGCCGACCTTAGGCGGTAGCTTCGGCTACTCGCCCTTCTTTTAAAATAATAATAACTGTTTTGGTTCGTTTTTTTCCTCCACACTTGGCTCTCCGATAATTATATCCATCGCTGCAAATTGTTTATCTGTAAAGACAAGAATCCTGATGTTTCCATGTTTGATATTTTTTTTGACAAACTCTTTGATTCTTTTTTTACCGTAATTTGCAGAATCAAAAGAGCTAAATATCTTTCCATATACAGAGTACTGAAGTCTGTGGTAACCCTCTTTTTCTAATTCTTTGTGAAACCAGTGATATCTTTTTTTATCTTTTTTACTTTTTGTAGGTAAATCAAACATCAACATTAGCCACATGACTCTAAATGCACTCATACTCAAAAAAACCAAAATCAATAGATGGAAAAGCTAAGGCTTCCACCTCTCCACTCATCATCACTTTTTTATACTCTCTTATGAAGCTATCTACTGCTTGAGAAACAGAAGATATCCCAGTTTGATATTTTATACATTGCATACTCAAAAGAGAGGCTAAGTCTCTTTTGATTTCTAGTTTTAAAGTATTTTCTCTATTATATCTTGTCTCATACAAAAGCTTTACATGTAAGTCACAAACTGGACGAAATACTTCCATCAAGTCATCTACAAGAGCAAAAGCATTGTATCTGTTTTTATGCCATATACCAAAAACAGGCAACATCCCACTAGCACTTACACTTCTAGCAGCAGAAGCTCGCAATATCGCATAACTATAATTGAGCATACTATTGAGTATATCTTCACTTTTTTGGTCTCTTCTAAAACTTTTTTCCTTAAAAAAAGATTTCCAATACAACCTTGCAGCCTGAGCTTCATCTTGATTTTGGTCATACAGTTGGACTTTTTTGGCAAGTTCTAGCAAATCTTTACATGTAGGATTTACAAAAAACTCTAACACGGATGCTTGATTTTGAATCTTACATGTAACTATCTTTTTCCAGATTATTTCTCGAAAATCTTGAGGGATGGAAACTTGCAAATCGGCAATTTCTCTCATCGTAGAGTGCTGATGATAAGGACTTAAGATAGCACAAGGATGAAACTCTTCATCGATAAACAAAGCTGCGATATTGTTTTTAGCCAATAGCTCCAAACTAGTTCCTGTAATCGAAAAATGGGTGTTATCAAAAAGGATAAAATCTATATCCCCTAGAGTCACTTTTACTTTTTGGTCATCATCATAAAAATGAATCAATAAATTTTCACTCACAACTTTTATCTTACAGGGTCTTGAGAGATGTACTATCTTCCATCCCATAGGTCAACTTTTTATATTTTTGATAAATTCTAAAAGCTCACTTTGAACATCTCCTATGGTTATATAGGATTTGATATTGCCCAAAATGTCAAGATTTAGTTTTATAATTCCTGTGGCTTTTCCAACAGAATGCTGTTTATGACTATTTGCTTTGCCATTAAAAATAGTCAAAAATATATGGGGTTGATTTGAAATACTTGCAGGAAATCTCGGATTTGAAAATGCAGCCATTTTTTTATCTTCAAGAAAACTTACTATCTTTCCACCTTTAACCCCTCCATCTGGATAGATAAAAAATACCAAATCATTTTTATAAACTTTAAAGCTATCATCATTTTCTTTTAATTTATAAATACCATTAACAACTATTGTATTGGATACATCGATTCTTTCATATTGCAAAGTATCATTTTCTAAAACTGATTTAAAACCTATGAAAGTTTTCTCTTTGGTTGCAAGTCCTCCTCTTATCTCAAATCCTGTCAGATTTGTTTGATAAAACTTCACTTTTCGTATCTCATTGCCATTGTTATCAATAAGTGGAGAATGAACCAAATCATCTAATTTTATTTTTGCTTCACTCATCGCTTCTTTATCTTTTGCATCAAGCCAAACAAATTCATTTAAAAGTTTAACGATTTCATCTGCTCTTTTTTGAACTATTTTACATATCACATCATTTGGATTTGTTTTGTACAAATACATTTTCGTTAAAATCTCTTTTTTAAAACTCTCAACAAACACTTCTGCTTTAGTCACAGGAGTAATCTTCAAAGCGATAAATTTAGCTGTGATATTTTCCCTAACAGTATAGATATCATTTGGTTTTTTACTATAAATGGTGTCTTTATGAACTTTTGATACCATAGGTTTTTTTGATACCCAAAAATTGACTGTTTTTGTATTTCCAAAAATATCTTTGTAGAAGATACTTTCTTCACCAAACTCATTGTATCTCTCTTCTATCATTTCTACCAACTCTTTTGGTTCAATTCCCTCTATAAGTGGCATAGCTTTTTTGATATTTGCTCGTGCTTCATCATCAATTTTGCCTAAATTTTCTCTAAAAGTACTGGAGAGTTTTTGAAGCCAAGATTTATTTGTAAGCCCTATCAGGATGGCATCTATTGCATGATGGATGTTAGTATCTCTTGTTTTTGTTTTTACATGTAAGAGTTTTCTTATATTTGATGTGGCTCTTCCTTGTATGTGTCTTATCTCCATAGAATTTTTAGTTTGATTTGGAAATGGATAGTACCTTTTTAGCACTTGAGCACTCAACGCTTCTATGTAGCTAGTTGCTCTTAGTTCTTTAGACTCAAAAGTGTCTTTGAAAGTTTCTTCAAGAGTAGTAGCAAGGAGATTTATCTTTTTTTTCCAATTTATTTTACGCTCTTTGAATAAATCTTCAACTCTATTTTTAAAATCTTCTTTATCATTTATAAAATTCATAGGAAGTTGATTTGATTTTTTTAAGTTGCTATCTCTATGAACTAAAACTAAATTATGCTTTACACTCAATCCTCCTAAACTTTGAGGGATGATATGGTCAATGTCAACTTTAGAAGTAAATATATCTTTAAACTCTATCCCCTCTCCTGTATAGATATCTCTTCTGTTTTGTTCCTCATACATCAATATTTTTCGTGCGTATTTTCGGAGATTTTTTCCATAATACTCTGCAATAGCTTGGTACTCTTTATTTGAAACAATATCGTCTATCTGTTTTTCTAAAGCCTTATTTGCTTTTTCAATCTCTTTTTTTGCCTCTTCACTAAGACTTAGTTCTCTCGTGCTCTCAACTCGTATCTCATCAAATACACCATGTTTTACATGCAAATGTTTCACGAGTCGCAAAACAGCACTTACGACATATTTGACTGGATGGTTGTTAATAGAAAGGTTATCATCTTTTTCAAATTGTGAAAGACTGAGATATTTTATCCCTTTTTTAAAATGAGTATAATTCTCCTCTTCGCTGATATTTAACTCTTTTTTTATATCACTTAAAGTATATCCTTGTTCAAAAAAAGGAATAAACTTAACCATAGCATAGGATGATGTCCTCAAACTTGAACCTGTTTTATGTTTGATAAGTTCGATAATAGTTTTATCATCCACTTTATCTTTTAACTTTTCATAGATAGTTTTTGGAGATTTTTCAAACCCTAGTACATCAAAAATCTCTTTTAAAATCTCATATCTATTTGGTTTTTCTAAAATGGCATTAAAAACATCTCCAAATTTTGAGAGATGACTTAGAAAATGAAATTTGACAATACTCAATGTTCCATCCTCTTTATTAAATATCTTAACATTATCATCAAGTTTTAAAATTTTTCTAATATCTTTGTATTTTATATCCGTGATATTTTTGCCCTTTTTGATTTTTGCAAAAAAATCATCATGTATAAGTTTGATTTGTTCTTTAGTTATCTTTGTTTTTTCTTTGTTAAAAGTGATATTTGACACCGCTTGATACATTTTAAATATATCAGCCAAGAGTGAGTATTGGTGTGATACTTTATGTTCTTTGTAAAATTTACACCTTGCAAATAAATCTTCATTATTTGATGATTCTTTTTGGTCATCTATCGTTTTGATAACTTGTGAAGTAAATTCATTAACTTTAAAATCTTTCTCAAACAATCCAAATTTTACTTGAGAAAATATAATCTTTTTTATCTCATCATTAATATCTTCTCTTCTTATCATGTATCTATAATTATCATGATTTCTAAAAGTAGGGGTCTTTTTCTTCATCTCTTCTTCATAGATGATAGTTGCTACTGTTTTGTTTGGGTATTTGAGTTTTAAATTTTCTATAGTTTTTAATGCTAATTTGATTTTCCCTTTTTCATCATCTTTTTTCGCCTTTTCTTCTTCAAAGGATATATCTAACTCTACACACAATTCTTCAAGCAAATCGCTTGTATCTAAAGATTTATATCCTCGATATTTGGCTATGGCATAAAGAATTGAAAACAACTCTTCAATGTTCAATTTTTCTTCAAAAGCTTTTTTAGCTCTTAATTCCCATTTGTTTTTATAGAAATTTTGTTTTTCTTGATACAAAAAATAGTTTTTCTCTCCGAATCCAAACTCTTCAAAAAGTTTTGCGAGATTTTTCTTTCGTTTTTTCCGTAAATTTACAAGTTTTGAAGCACTGCTACTTGCACTATGTAAAAGTTTTTTTGATTTACCATCTTTATCAGTAGCTTTATCAAACATACTTACACCATAATCAATCAAAGAGTATCTATTATTTTCCAATTCTTCTAAGATACTGTAGCCTATTGAAGTAATACCCAAATCCAATGAGAGAATCTTTTTAGTCATAAAAATCCTTTAAAAATCTATAAAATAATATTATACATTAAAAAATAATGATTTTTAACTTTAAAAAATTCTTATATATAAACTTTTTCTTGACAAATTAAAACTTTGGATGTATCATTTCAAAAATGAATGACTGTCAGTCATAAAAGGAATTCTATGGCTAGAATCATAGACAAAGAGGAAAAACGAAACGATATTGCTCGTGCTTCTATCGCTTTGTTTTGTGAAAAAGGCATACAACAAACAAGCATGAAAGCTATCGCAAAGAGTGCAGGTGTAGCAAAAGGTACGATTTATCTCTATTTTAAAAACAAAGAGGAAATCATCTTTGCTATTTGGGACATGATAACTCAAATTCACCAAAAATCATACATGAAAAATATTACTAATGAGATGAGTGCTAGAGAAAAAATTTTATTGTATTTTAATTTTGAAGAATGTGAAGCACATGAGGACAAAGAACAAATTCTCATACTTTTTCAACACTTTCTTAGTGCAATGCTCGTTGATAAAACAGGAATATACACAAAGTATTTTGAAAGTTTTTTTGAAAAAGATTTTGAGTTTATCTCAACATGCTTACGCGAAGGAGTTCAAAAAGGAGAATTTCAAAGTGAAGATATTGAAATTCTTACAACGAGTATCATTCTTATATTTAAAGGTTTAGCAGTACATGTAAAAGCTTCAAATCTTGGTTTTTTTGAAGCTCAAAAGTTACTGCTTCAGTATATCAACTCCCTTTTAGACCATTACACAAGGTGTTTATCATGAAAAAAGTTTTTTTTACTATTGTATTTTTATATCAAGCCCTCATAGCAGGGGAAGTTTATGCTACCTTTGATGTAGTGAGTGAAAAAAGTTCAGAACTTGGACTTTCCATCTCAGGCATCGTTGGAAGCTTACATGTAGAAGTTGGAAGTCATGCAAAAAAAGGGGATTTACTCCTAGCTTTAGATAATGCTCAAGAAAAGAATGAGTATGAAATCGCAAAGAAAAATGCAGAACATGCCCAAAAAGTTTATAACCGCTATGCAAAAATCGCTGATGTCATCAACAAAGAACAGATGGACAATTATCGCTACGATATGGAAGTCAAAATGCTCACAGCAAAAAATAAAGAGATTGTTTTCAAAAAAACAGAGCTTAGAGCTCCTTATGATTTGATAGTTTCTAAAAAGATGACTGAACTAGGAAATATCGTCTTAGGTTCACAAACGAAACTTTTGACAGTTGAAAGTGTAGAGGATATAAAGCTCATACTCAAGTTTGATGAAAAGTACTGGCAACAAGTCAAAGTAGGACAAAAATTTATCTACAAAGTTGATGGAAGTGATAAAAACTATGAAGGCACTATCACCAAAATCTACCCAACTGTACTCTCAAGTACACGTCAAATGCAAGCTGAAGTCAAAGCAAAAGACCTTCTTCCAGGACTTTTTGGCAATGGCAATATCATAGTGGAATAATCCCATGTATAAATTAGCGATTAACAGACCTATCACTACTTTGATGGGTGTTTTGACTTTTATAGTTTTTGGGTTGATGTCTTACAACACTATGCCTATAAATCTTTTCCCAAATGTTGATTTTCCAGTTGTAACAGTTCAAACAAATTACAATGGAGCAGACCCTTCAACAGTAGAAACAAAAGTAACTGACAAAATCGAAGAAGCTGTCTCAGGGGTTGATGGCATCGATAAGCTGATGTCGACAAGTTATGAAGGTTTTAGTGTTGTTACCATACAGTTTGAGCTAGCAAAAGACCTGGATGAAGCAACAAACGATGTAAGAGATAAGATTGGGGCGATTGACCTACCTAGTGAGGTTGATAAGCCCATAGTAAAAAAACTAGGTGCTTCAGGTGCTGTTATCAGTCTTTTTATCGCCGATAAGGGTGATAATAGCAAAGCTTTAATGCGCCTTGCAGATGAGAAATTAAAAGCGCAACTTCAACGCATCAAAGGTGTTGGTGAAGTCAATATCGTTGGGTATCAAGACCGTGAAATTCGTATATTTCTTGATCCATTTTTACTCGCGAAATACTCTTTGAGTGCTTCTGAAGTTAGCTCTATCATCGCTAGAGAAAACATCAAACAAGGTGCAGGGAAGATGATCAATCAAACCCAAGAGATTATCATCAAAGCAGAAGGTGATGCGAAAAGCGTTGAAGCTATCGGTGAACTTTTGGTAAAACCTGGTGTAAAACTCAAAGATGTAGCACTTATAGTTGATGGGCTAAGTGATGCGAAAAGTTACTCTTCGTACAACGGACAACGTGGTGTTACTCTTGAAGTAAAAAAGATTGCAGGTGAAAACTCGCTAGACATCATCAATGGAGTCAAACAAGCTCTCCCAAAACTACAACATTTAGCAGGCGAAGAGTTTGAAATCAAAGTTCTTCAAGACCAATCAGAAAAAATCATGGTCAACATAAACAATGTCCGTTTTGATTTGATTTTTGGAGCATTTTTATCTATCGTTATCGTATTTGCTTTTTTGAGAAACTTCACTGCGACTGTGGTCTCAGCACTTGCGATTCCAACGTCTGTTATAGGAACTTTTGCGATTATTGATGCTTTAGGCTATGACTTAAATCGTCTAACGCTCATAGGACTTACACTTGCCATTGGGATATTTATCGATGATGCTATCGTTGTAATTGAAAATATCATGAAAAAAATGGAAGAGGGACAAGCTCCTTTCCAAGCCTCTTTTGAGGGGATCAAAGAGGTTGCTTTTTCTATCTTAGCTATCTCATCGGTTCTTTTGGCTGTTTTTATCCCAGTCGCATTTATGGATGGTATCGTAGGGATGTTTTTTAACTCTTTTGCTATGACCGTAGCAGCTGGTATCGTTATCTCTTATCTTGTAGCTGTTATGTTTATCCCTAGTGTTGGTGCTAGAGTTTTAAGTGCAAAAGAGAGTAGATTTTACTATGCAACAGAACCTATTTTCAAAGCTATTGACAAAGTTTATGTACGTACATTAAAAATAATTTTACGTTTTAAAGTCATTACGATAATCGCTACTGTTGGTCTCTTAGTTGCTTCAACCTCTTTGAATGTCGGAATGAACTTTTTGCCTATGCAAGACAATAGCGAATTTCAAATCACTATCAAAGCGCCTGTGGGCATCAACTTAGAAACCATGAAAGCAAAGATGGAACCACTCAATGCCCTCATACAAGAGGATAAAGATATCCTATACTCAATCTCATCTATCGGCTATAACTCTGCCAAAGAGATTCACAAGGGCAAAATCTATGCCAAACTCAAACCAGTAGAGCAGAGAGTTGGACGTACACAAGAGCAGATTATCCAGTTTTATAGAGACAAACTCAAATCTTTTCAAGATATGACTATACTAGTTGAAGAAGTTGATGTTTTTGATACTGAAAGCACAACTGCCCCCGTGCAAGTAGTTATCACAGGCGAGAGTCTGGATGAGCTTGATAAAGCTTCTTTAAAACTCATGGAAGTTTTAAGTAAAACAGCAGGTATCGTTGATGTTGATAGAGATTATGAAAGTGGTAAACCTGAGATTAAAGTTTCTATCTTGAGAGAAAACGCCCAACGAGTAGGAGTAAGTGTCCAAGAGATTACCTCTGTTTTAGCTTCTGCTTACTCTAGTGATAATGCCACTTCTTACTTTGAAGACAATGGACGTCAGTTTGATATCACAGTACGTTATCAAGATGATTACCGAAAATCATTAGAAGATTTGAAGAAACTAAAAGTAAGAAATAGTGATGGAGACTTTGTAAGTTTAGAGGGCTTGTTGCAACTAGATGAGAGTACTGGAACTGCTTCAATCAACCGTTTTGATAGAGAACGTAAAGTTCTTGTTACTGCAAACACTTATAACACCTCTTTAGACAAAATCGTCGCTGTTGTCAATGAAGCTATGCCAAAAATCTTACCACAAGGGTATGCTTATCGTTACACTGGTGACGTTGAAAACCTTGAAGACACCAACAAAGCTTTTGGAGCAGCCGTGCTTTTAGCAGTAATCTTGATTTATCTGATTTTGGCAGCACTTTATGAATCAATCATCCAGCCATTTATCATCATGATTTCTATGCCTCTCTCTTTTACAGGTATTATTATCGCTCTTTATTTGAGTGGAAATTCCTTTAGCTTGTTTGTTATGATTGGTATCATTTTACTTTTAGGAATGGTTGGGAAAAATGCCATTTTGGTTGTTGATTTTGCTAACCGTGCGATTAAAGAAGGAAAAAGTATCGATGAAGCTCTTTTTGAGGCAGGAGAAAAACGTCTACGTCCTATCTTGATGACTACTTTTGCTATGATTGGTGCGATGATACCTCTAGCATTTGGTGGTGGGGCTGGACACGAAGCAAATGCCCCTATGGCATTAGCGATTATCGGAGGATTGCTTAGTTCAACTATCTTGACACTTCTTGTTGTTCCAGCCATTTACAAATTTATGTATCCGATGGATGCATGGCTTAGAAAATGGTATGAAAAAGGTTTGGTCGATTAACCATCTTGCCCGTTTTATTAAAGGCGGGCAAACACTCTTAATAAAGAAGTTTGAAACTTCTCATAAATAACCAAAAAACTACTAAAGGAAATAAAATAACTTGAATAAGAAAAACTCCAATATATAAAAAAGTGAGTGATAAAAGGTGTTCTATCAAACTTCCTGCATTTTCCAAAGCATAAACAAAAGCTTTTTGAAATGCAACTGTTTTTTCTTTGATAGTTTGAGTTGTATTTGTAACCTTACTCCAAAACCCCTCTTCCTCTTGCAACTTTACATCTGCTAAAGCATTGATATCTAACTGTGTTATCTGCAAAGCTTCTCTACTTTTTTCTATCTTTGAGGCAAAAAAGTTTTCATAAAGATACTCATTTCCTAAAGCTGAAAGTGGCAAACACAGCCTTGCGGCAAGGATAATAAAAGAGAGTTGCAACAGAAAAATCTGTATTTTTTCTATCTTTTGATTTTTTATCCAAACGGTAAAAGAAAAAACTAAAAGCAAAAATGCTAACAAATAAGGTGTAACACTCACGCTTATCTCATAGGTCAATTTTTGCACACCCAAAGAAGTGATAGCCATCACCAACACATCTGAGAGCCTCTCACTCATATCGTTTATAGGGTCTAAAACTTGCCCGATGGCCAAACTCACACCAACTCCAGCTGGTTCAAGTTGGAGTTGTGATTCTTGGATAACTGACACAGTAGCATTGACTACTCTCGCACTGGCATAAGCTAAGGCTGCTTTTTTGATAGATTCTTCAAAATACTTATCACTCAAATCATCTATATAAGCGATTTTAAAAGTAGGTAAAAAAAACAGTATCAAAGCAAAAAAAAGGCTCAAAAATGACTTTATAAAAAGTTTTTTCTCAAATCTTACAACGATATTTTTATGGAATAACATAAAAAAGCACCATAAAATAGTGAGAGATACTTCCTCCAAGCACAAAAAGATGCCAAATAGCATGGTTAAAAGGAAGTTTCTTGTAAACATAAAAAAGAACGCCAACAGAGTAGAAAAGCCCACCTATAAGCATAAGCCAAAGTCCACCACTAGGCATCACTACCAGCAACTCTTTTAAAGCGATAATGATAAACCATCCCATGATAAGATAAAGAGCTACAGAGAGTTTTTTAAACCGATGAGGATAGACAAATTTTAAGACAACACCAAAGATAGTTACAGCCCAAATGATAGCAAAGATACTCCACCCCCAAGCTCCACCAAGCAGTACTAAAACAATTGGTGTATATGTCCCTGCGATAAGAAAGTAGATAGCTGAGTGATCAAATTGTCTAAAGATTTGTTTCGCTTTTTCATTGGTTATAGCATGATAAAGCGTTGAAGAAGCATAAGCAAATATCAAAGTTCCACCAAAGATAGCACAACTAGTGATGAGAAGAGCTGAGCCATTTAGTGTGGCAAATGCTACTAAAACAACAAGTCCTACGATACTAAGCAGTATCCCAAAACCATGTGTCGCAGCGTTTAGTATCTCTTCTTGTAGAGTATATCTACCAACAAGTTTTTCCATAAAAAACTCCTTTAGATAGATTATAGCCTTTTTCTCTAAACAGCTTTACATGTAAAGATAAAAAAGCACAACACCAAGTCCTAACCTATAAACCACAAACGGTAACATTGAACTTTTTGAGATAAGTTTTAAAAAGAAAAAGATACAAACATAAGCACTCAAACCTGAAAAAACAACTGCACCTAAAAGTTCTAACCAGTTGACAGCCACTTGTGAGGCTATTAGTTCAAGTGTTTTTAATCCTCCAGCAAGGATTATAACTGGGATAGAGAGTAAAAAAGAGAATCTCGCAGCCGCTACTCTTGAGAAGCCAAGTAGCATAGCGGCACTCATCGTTATACCAGAACGTGAAGTACCAGGGATAAGAGCTATGGCTTGCGCTACGCCTATAAGCAAGGCTAAAAAAAGTGTAATGCTTTTTTCATTTTTAACACCTGCTACTCTATCTGCAAGGAGTAAAACTAAACCAAAGATTAAAGTTGTACTTGCTATAACCAAAGGGGAACGTAAAGCTTCGCTTATAAAATCATTAAAACTAATTCCTGCTAATCCAACAGGAATAGTACCTATGATAACTCCCCAACCTAAGGTACTTTGTCCCACCTCTTTTTTAAGCTTAACATTTTCTAACATATCTTTAAGTATCTGCCAAATATCATCTTTAAAATAATATAAAACAGCTAAAAGCGTTCCTACATGTAAAGCAACATCAAAAGCCAAACCTTGGTCATCCCAATCAAAAAACTGTGGAACTAAGATAAGATGAGCTGAACTTGAGATTGGTAAAAACTCAGTAAATCCTTGAACAAGCGCAAGAAAAAATATCTGAAACCAATCCATTTAGAAAGACTCTTTTTGTATATGCTCTATGGTTGCTACAAGTTTGATAAGCTCATTTGGGGTTTTTACTATGTATTTTGCTCCATGAGCCAACAACTCTTCTTTGTCACGAAATCCCCATAAAACACCGATAGAAGGGATGTTTGCACTTTTTGCTGTTATCATATCTATACTCGTATCTCCCACATATAAACAGTTCTCAGGCTCTACGCCTAAAATCTCTAAGATACCATAAACACCTTGTGGGTGAGGTTTTTTTGGAACTCCTTGGCGAACACCAAAAACAGCATCAAACTTCCAATTACGAAGATACTTTAAGACACATTTTTTAGTAAAAGAGTCTGGTTTATTTGATAAAACTGCCATTTTATAGCCTCTAGCAGAGAAAAATGTAAGCATTTTACTAATCCCCTCATACATTTTTGTATTTTTATCAAATTGCAAGGCATAGTGCTTTTCAAAAAGCTCCAATGCTTTTACATGTAAAGACTCATCAGCATCAGGCATAGCATTTTTCATCAAAGCCAATGCCCCTTCTCCTACAAGATAGCGATACTTGTCTATTGGAATCTCTTCTCTTCCTAAGCTTTGTAAAACATGGTTTACACTCAAAGCGATATCTTTAAGAGTGTCTAAAAGTGTCCCATCTAAATCAAATATAACTGCTTTCATCTCTCTCCCCAAAATTAACGCTTTCAAATCTTCTCTTACCATCTTCTACTATAAAAGCTGTTAGTTTATTTCCATAAACACAGCCTGTATCTATACCTATCGCATGAGGTGAGATTTTTGGCTCTTTAAACTTGTTATGCCCAAAAATTACAAAACCATTTTTGCCATCATACACATCAGACCAAAAAATCGAATTTTTTGTCTCTTTTCCATAAGAGATAAATCTCCCTTTTTGGCTAAGATAACGAAGTCTTATCATCTTTGATTTATCCCTCATACTCAAATTAGAGAGGTTCATGTCATTTTGTAAGCCACCATGAACGATGACATACCCTTCATACTGTATAAAATATGGCAAAGACTCTAAAAAATCAATATCTTTATAAGAGAGATTTTTGATGATATTTTTTTGGTCTTTATCTATCTTGATAGGATTTCTCTTTTTAGTCGTTTTCACATGATGAATATAGCGTATGATGGTTTCTTCATGATTACCTAAAACTGAGAAAATTCCCTTTTTTCTTAGATATTTAAGTGTTTTGACTGAGTTTGCACCTTTGGTTATAACATCACCTACGCAAACTTCTATATCATCACTTCTAATGCCTATCTTATGACGCAAAAGAGTCAACTCATCTAAACAACCATGAATATCACCATACACTATAAGTCTTGCCAATGTTTTAATCTTTATATCTTAATTTTATGCTTTACAGTTTGAACACGCTTGAGGCTCTACACCCAAAAGTTTACAAGCTCTTTTTACAACATTTTCACTAGTAAAACCAAACTTCTCAAAAAGTTTATTTGCTGGACCTGAAGCACCAAAACGGCTCATTCCAACTACATCATCAGCAAATCTATACCACTCAACTCCAGCCCCAGCTTCTACTGCTAAAACTTTTGTCTCTGCTTTGATAACACTCTTAATGTACTCTTTGCTTTGTTCTACAAAAAGATCAAAACAAGGAACACTCACTACATTTGCATAAATACCTTGCTTTTCCAATTCACAAGCAGCTTTTAATACAGTATAAACTTCACTACCACTTGCAATGAGTGTTAAAGTTGCATTTGCTCTCTCTTTTAGTAGATATCCACCATTTTGAACATCACCTATGGCTCTTTGGTCTTTAAGCACTTCTAAGCCTTGTCTTGAACATACAAAAGCACAAGGTGCTTGTAGTGTTAAAGCTTTTTGCCATGACTTTACATTTTCACTCGCATCAGCAGGGCGAAATGTATAGAAATTTGGCATTGCTCTGTATTGGCTTAACTGCTCAATTGGTTGGTGTGTCGGTCCATCTTCTCCAACACCGATACTATCGTGTGTCCAGATATAATAACTCTTAAGCCCCATCAATGCACTCAAACGTGCCGCTGGTTTGAGATAATCACTAAAGATAAAAAAGGTAGCACTATAAGGGATAAAAAGACCATATAGCGCAAATGAGTTAGAAATCGCAGCCATAGAGTGTTCTCTAATTCCAAAGTGGATATTTCTTCCATGAGGGAAATCTCCCATATCTTTAAGCTCACTTTTGTTTGAAGGACCTAAATCAGCACTACCTCCAAGAAATCCAGGGATTTTTTGAGCAATAGCATTGATAATCTTTCCATTGCTATCTCTTGTTGCTACACTACTTCCTACGGCAAATTCTGGCCATTCGATTCTAGAAAAATCTGGATTTAACAAGGCATCAAGAAGTGCTTTTTGCTCATTGTTCAAGTCGTTTTTAACCATCTTTTCCCAAGAGCTTTGAGCTAAATCACCTTTTTCAACAGCACACTCAAACCTTGCTTTTACATCAGCATCGATAAAAAATGTCTCTTCTGGATTAAACCCTGCTTTTGTCTTTGCATTTGCAATCTCTTCTTTACCAAGAGGAGCACCATGAGAGTGATGACTACCTTCCATCTCACAAGCACCTTTTGCGATAGTTGTGTCTGCGATGATGAGGAAAGGTTTTGTTTGTTCTTTTGCCATCAATAAAACTTCATTTATCTCATCATAATTGTGTCCATCAATCCTCGCAACTTGCCAGCCTTGCGCTTCAAAACGACCCTTTACATCTTCACTCCAAGAGATAGAAGTACAGCCTTCGATAGTTATCTCATTTGAATCATAAATCACAACAAGATTATCTAAACCAAGATGCCCAGCAATCGAACTAGCTTCATAACTAATTCCCTCTTGTAAATCTCCATCTCCACATAAACAATAAACTTTATGATCGATTACTTTAGTATTTTCAGTATTTAAAATGTTTCCAGCATATTTTGCAGCCATCGCAAAACCTACTGCATTTGTTATCCCTTGTCCTAGTGGTCCAGTTGTAACTTCTACACCTGGAACATCACCATACTCTGGATGTCCTGGAGTTTTTGAGCCAAGCTGTCTAAAATTTTTCAAATCTTCAATGCTCAAATCATAGCCACTCAAATGTAAAAACGAGTAGACCAAAGCGGAAGCGTGTCCACCACTAAAAACTAACCTATCTCGGTTAAGCCATTTTGGATTTTTTGGATTATGGTTTAAATGTTTCGCTAAGATTGTCACGATATCAGCAAGCCCCATAGGTGCACCAGGATGTCCACTGTTGGCAGCCTGTACCATATCTGCGCACAAAAATCTTATCGTATCAGCCTGTTTTTTTAACATTATTTTATCATTCATTTTTATCTATCCTTTGAAATATTTATCTACAATTCTCTCTAAAGTTACTCTCACTTTAGAATCTATATTTAAAAGCTCATCATGCAGTTCTTTTAACATCTCTTGCTTACTCTTAAGAGCGCCTTCAAGTCCTAAAAGATTTACAAAAGAGTTTTTATTGCTATCATTTGAAGTTGTTTTACCAGCTTGGGCAGAACTTTTTGTCACATCTATAATGTCATCTTCGACCTGAAAAAGAAGTCCTAATTTCAATCCAAAATTATATAAATTCTCTTTTGTTTGTTTATCAAGCCCACAAATAACAGCTCCCATCAAAATCGAAGCAGCTATGAGCTTAGCTGTTTTGTTTACATGTAAAAACTTTAACTGTTCAAGCGAAAGCTTTTGATTTTCAAACTCACAGTCTATCGCTTGACCAATTATCATCCCACTAATCCCACCATCACGAGAGAGGATATTGATGAGCTCTAATTTAGTTTCACAAGAGAGTGGGGCATTTGCCAAGATGTTAAAAGCATGAGTGTTCAAAGCATCACCGACAAGTACAGCAGTCACTTCATCAAAGCTTACATGTAAAGTAGGATTACCTCTTCGCAAAGCAGCATCATCCATACAAGGCAAATCATCATGAATGAGTGAATAAGTATGGAGTAACTCTAAAGATAAAGCTGCATACATAGCGTTTTTCACTAACAATGGTTCACAATTTTGAACAACACTCAACAGCAGCAATGGTCTAAATCTTTTGCCTCCTGCATTTAGCATTTGAGCTAGAGCATCGTTAAAATGAGGATGAAAACTATCGATACGAGGTAGGTGTGTTTGCAAAAACTCTTCAAACTGGGTTAATAACTCTTTTTCCAAATACAATCCTAATTAAAGTGTAAGATTTACAAAAAATTGAAAATCATCTCTATCAAATAAGAGATTTATACTCTCTCCTTTAAATTTACCTAACAGTTGTCTTAAATGAGAAATTGATTTTATATCCATTTGGTTAATTTGCAAAAGCTGATCTCCAGCTTTTAAACCATTTGTGAATGCAAAGGTATCTTCTTTAACCATTTTTAACTTCAAATCTTGGGTAAAAAATAGACCTTTTTTCTCTAAAAAAGTATCCTCTAAAGCTCCTCCACCATTTCGATTTAAAACTAAAGAAGAAATTTTTAAAGCTTTATTAGTGCGTAAAACTTCAAAGTTAACATGACTATTTGGTTTTGCAAAGAGTATCTTTTGATTGAGACTTTTTAAAGAAGAGACTTTTTTGCCATCTACTTTAACGATTTCATCTCCTACTAAAAGTTTTTGATTTTCATAGAAAGGGTCAAGCTCACTTACATAAAACTTATTAGCTTTTTGTTCAAATCTAGCACCAATATCTCCATAGAAAATCTCTTTTTCACTAATAAATCGTTTAATATATTCGCTTCCTATAAACTCCCCTTTGCCTATCCCTAAGCCATAAACATCACAACAAAGACAAGCGATGATGCTATTTGGTTCTAGTGAAGCATTTTGAAGATACATCGTATTTAAAACATCTCCCTCTTTTGCTAAGTTCCCAGCAAATAAAGACTGTTCATCCATCCCAGCTATCCACTCTCCTACTTTGAGATAAGAAGTACTTTTGAGTCGAACTGGTTTTAACTCTTTTTTTGAACTAAAAAGATATAGATTTAAAAAAGGATCATGTTTAATATACGGATGTGTAGGCTTCGTTTTTGAATAAGCGATTGCCAAGTTTTTACCAACGGCAACAGCTCTTAAAGAGCCAAAATAGACAAAAGAGTCTTGATTTCTAGCATAGCACTGTTTAAAATCAGGATATGTAAACTCTGCTGCAAATGTAATTTGAAAAAAAAGAATGAACCCTAAAACCAATCTCATATAAAATCTCCTTAAGCTCCAAAGCCCCCAAATCCAGAAAGCATCTGAGATGCAGCTTGTTTTTTACCATCTTCGACCATCTTTAACGCATCATTAACTGCGCTTATCAGAAGAATTTGCAAAGACTCTTTATCTTCTAGTAAAGAATCATCAATGCTGATATCGTTAACTTCTCCCTTACCGCTGATGCTTACACTCACTAATCCACCGCCACTTTTTGCTCTATACTCTTTGTTAGAAGCTTCTTCTTCCATCTTTTGGGCTTGCTCTTGTACTTTTTGAAGCATTTCACCCATTTTTGAAAAATCCATACCCTCAAACATCTTTACTCACTTAATTTATATATAATCTCGTACTTCTTCTATATCATTTTTTTCATTGACTAATACAACTGCTGGTTTAAATTTTGCAATCTCTTCTTCACTCATAGAAGCATATGCGATAATGATAATTCTATCTCCGATTTCAGCTTTTCTAGCAGCCGCACCATTGAGGCATATATCTCTATTGCCCTCTTTTCCCTCTATCACATAAGTACTAAATCTCTCACCATTGTTGATATTGACGATTTCTACTTTTTGTCCAACACGAAGTTTTGCAGCTCGCATGAGTTCTAAGTCAATAGTAATGGAGCCAACATAGTTTAAATTTGCATCAGTTACACTTGCTCTGTGAATCTTACTATATAACATATCAAATGTCATCTCAAACCCTTTTTTTATACTACACCTTTGGGGATTCCCTCTTCCCTACTTGTAGTCAAATAGTAATCTGTTCTATTTTATCAAAATTTTCCTTGACTTCTTCTAATGAATAAATTTTTTAGTGAGAAATCAAGAGTATATTTTATTTGGAGATTTTTTATTTTTCTAGGAGAGTTTTGACAACTTCTCTATCGTCAAAAGGATACTTTTTGCCTTTAATTTCTTGATAAGTTTCATCACCCTTACCAAGGATGAGAACTATCTCATCAGCTTCTCTTATCTGCAATGCCAGCTCAATGGCTTTTTTCCTATTAGGCTCTACATGTACAGATTGTTTGTGTTTGATTCCAGTGAGTATGTCTTGGATTATGGCCTCTGGTTCTTCACTTCTTGGGTTATCACTTGTGATAATAATTTTTTTTGCGTATCGACTAGCTACCTGAGCCATTTGTGGTCGTTTTGTTCTATCCCTATCTCCACCTGCTCCAAACACAACAACGATATCTCTATCTTTCATTGAATCCAAAACTTTTTCCATGCCATCTGGAGTATGTGCAAAGTCAACTATAACTAAAGGATTTTCACTTACGACTTGCATTCTACCCTCAACGCCTGCAAAATTTTCTATCACTTCACAAATCTCTTCTATATTTGCAACACCTAACATATCAAGTGCACTAATCGCTGCTAAAGTGTTATAAACGTTGAAAAGTCCATGCATAGGAGAAGAGTAATCAAATACTTTTTTGATATTTTGTACAGCTACACTTATCCCCTCTTTTAAGGAGTATGCTGCTACTTTATATGTAGCTGGTTTCTCTAGCCCATAGGTCATACAGTTTTTTGGGTTGAATCTTATTTTATTTTCATCTTTGTTGATAAGCTTTAAGCTCTCATCCGCAAAAAACTGGCTTTTTATAGCACAGTAGTTCTCAAAAGTTTTGTGATAATCTAAATGGTCTTGAGAGATATTAGTAAGAATTTTGAGTGAAAAAGGAAGCCCTTTAATTCTCTCTTGGTCAATTGCATGGGAGCTTACTTCCATCACGAAGTATTCACACTGCTGGTTGAGTGCTTTTTGTATGTTTGAGATTGTATCTAAAAGCAAAGGTGTTGTTAGCGATTTATCAGCGACTCTTTCTTCATTGATAAAACATCCTCTTGTACCTTGCATCGCTACTTTTTTACCAAGATCTAGCAACATTGAGTATATGGCTGCGGCTGTTGTTGTTTTACCATTTGTACCAGTAATGCCTATAATTTTGATTTTCTTATCAATCTCTAAAAGCTTTATTAGTGTCTCTGGTTCTAAGATTTTCATCTCTTTGGGGACAAAACTAAGATATTTTTCATTCAGTTTTGTTTTTAAAAAATAAGTAGCTTCTTGGATTTCATTTGTGTTGTCTGTAACTACTAACTCACCTGTTTGGTTTTTTACATGTAAAAGCAATTTTCTACTCTTGTACTTTTTGTATCAAAGAACGAAGTTTTTCATCATTTGGGAACATACTCACGGCACTCTCAAAGTAATTCATAGACATCTCTTTAAAGCCATTTTCTACAAGTTGTTCCAAAAAATCTAAAAAATCTTCTTTATTGTGGATGATCACTTTTGTTGAAAACATGATGTCTTCAAAAGCTTCTTTAAAACTCTCTTTTTCACTGATAATCGTTCTAAAATCATCATAAGCTATACCATTTTCTTCATCAATCTTCTCTTCAATCTCTTTTTTAAGTAAAAATTCACTAATCTCTTCAAGATTGAACTCTAAAGCATTGATAATCTCTTCTATAACCTCTTCAGAATTTTTAATACCAGTATCTTTTGTAATCATATAATACTCAAATAAAGCAATAGCCTCTTCTTCTTTTTCAAAAGCCAAATCACAAAGCATCGCTCCAACTTTTGCTTCGTTGCAACTATTATCAACTTGTAATTCCAACGAAAAATTAAATAATGCTTCTTTGAACTCTTTATTATAAAAATGTTCTAATGCTCTTTTTAAATATCTACTCATTAAGCCTCTATATCTATAATTTTTCTATACTATCTTCCATACCTTGGGCTACATTGATAACTTCAATTTCTGGATGGATGTCAATTCTTAACTGTCTTTCAATCCCATACTTTAAAGTTTGACCACTTGAAGCACAACCAACACATGCACCTTGTAACTGCACAAATACTCTTCCGTTTTTTATCTTAAGCAGTGTTAAACCACCACCATCAAGTGCTAGCATAGGCTTTACTTTTTCTAGTGATCTCTCAACAGCAGGTAGCAATTCTTCATCAGAAAATGGTATCATTCAATCTCCTTATCAGACACATATATAGATACTTATTTAACTATATATTGGGTTAAAAACGACTGAATTAATCTTAGAATTTAAATATTTAAGGAAGAAAAAGAGGGCTTAGCCCTCTTTAAAATTATACTAACTCGATAAAGGCCATAGGTGCTGCATCACCTCTTCTTAGCCTTGTTTTAGTGATACGAGTGTAACCACCATTTCTCTCTTGATATTGTGGAGCTATTTCTTCAACAAGTCTTTTTGTACTTTCTTTGTCTTGAAGTGCAGCAAAAACAGCTTTATGAGCATTAAAATCACCTTTTCTTGCTCTAGTAATTAACCTCTCTACATAGCCTCTAAGCTCTTTTGCTTTTGGTAATGTAGTCTCAATCTTTCCACTTTTAATTATAGCTATAGCCATATTTTTCAACAATGCACTTCTATGTGATGAAGTACGGCCAAGCTTTCTATATCCATGCTTATGTCTCATAATTAACCTTCATTCTTTGCTGATTTTAAATCAGCAATTTTTTTCTTAAGTACATCAACAGTATCTTCAGAGAATTCAAAACCAACAGGAAAACCAGTATCTTCCATCATAGCTTTAATCTCTTCTAAAGATTTTTTACCTAGATTTTTAAGATTTTTAAGTTCTAACTCACTCATAAGTGCAAGTTCACCTACAAATCTAATTTCCGCTCTATCTAAGCAGTTAAAGCTTCTAGCACTTAAATTTAATTCCTCTACACTTTGTAAAAGTTTGTTAAGCTCTACACTACTGCTACTACTATCTTCTGAAGCACTTGAAACATCTATATCAAGTACACCATTGAAAACTGACATTTGATTGTACATAGCTTCTAGTGAATTTTTAAAAGCTTCAACAGGTGAAATCAATCCATCTGTCTCAATAGTAAACACAACTTTTTCAAAGTTTGGATTATCCTCAACTAAAACATTTTCTATATCATACACAGCTTTTTTTACAGGTGTAAAGAAAGCATCAAGTGCAATATAATCACCATCGACTAACTCTCTGATAGTTTCACTTGGTACATAACCTATACCTTTTTCAATGATTAAAGAAAAGTTTAACTCTACATCTTCATTAATAGTTGCCAAATAAGCATCAGGAGTAACCACTTCTACTTCAGCAGTTGAAAGGTCACTTCCTTTTATCTCTTTAGGTCCATTAAATGAATAATTTACTACTACTTTTGTCTCTTCACCTTTTAATTTAAAGCGAATATTTCTTAAATTAATTATGAAAAGTGCAACATCCTCAAGCATACCACGCATACTATCGAATTCATGTGTTACACCTTCGATTTTAATCGCTGTTGGAGCATAACCAACAGTACTGCTCAATAGTAATCTTCGTAAAGGATGTGCTAAAGTAACAGCAAAACCAGATTCAAAAGGATATGCAATCACTTGAATCTTGTTTTCAGATACATTTTTTACTTCAATCTCTGTCGGCATATAAGCTGATGTATTGATTTTTTTCATAAATACTTCCTCACTTACTATTTAGAGTAAAGCTCGACGATTAATCTCTCTTCTACTGGGATAATTACCTCTTCACGCTCAGGAATACGAGTAAACACACCCATAACTTTACTAGTTTCAACATCAACCCATGGAACAATTCCAGTTTGAGCTGTCAACTCTAAAGAACGAACAACTTGTGGGTTAGTTTTTGTTTTTTCACAAACTTCAACTCTATCCCCAACACTTACTTGGTAAGAAGGAATATCAACTTTCTTCCCATTTACTAAAATGTGTCCGTGAGTTACAAGTTGTCTAGCATTTCTTCTTGTAGTTGCAAAACCCATTCTATAAACTACGTTATCTAAACGTCTTTCTATAAGTAAAACAAGGTTTGTACCTGTATTACCTTCTCTTCTTGCTGCTTCAGCGAAAAGCTTTCTAAACTGCTTCTCAGAAACACCATACATAAATTTAGCTTTTTGTTTTTCTCTTAACTGAAGTCCATACTCACTAATCTTTGCTCTTCTTTGACCATGTTGACCTGGTGCGTATGGGCGCTTATCTAAAGCACTCTTCCCAGCAAGGCGACGTTCACCTTTTAGAGCCAAACTTACGCCAAGTCTTCTCTCTAATTTTTCGACTGGTCCTCTATATCTCGCCATCTTATCTCCTAATCTATTGCATAAACCAAAAAAATAATTTCGTTTTTTTTGTAATTTTTAACAGAGTTAAAAATTAAACTCTTCTACGCTTCGGAGGTCTACAACCATTATGTGGTAATGGGCTAATGTCTTTTAAGAAAGTCACTTTAATGCCCTCAGTTGCACCTACGCTTTTTACTGCTGTTTCACGTCCTGATCCAGGTCCTTGAACTTTGATACCAAGTTCTTTGATACCGTGTTCTTTTGCTTTATTTAAAGCATCTTCAACCGCTTGTTGCGCTGCATAAGGAGTTGATTTTTTGCTACCTTTAAAGTTTAGACTTCCAGCACTGCTCCAAGAAATTACATTTCCCATCTCATCGGTAACAGTTACGACAGTGTTATTGAATGTTGCTGAGATATATACAATACCTTTCGCAATATTCTTTTTAACAACTTTTTTACGTACTACTCTTCTTTTTGCCATATTTTGTCCCTTTGAGTATACTATTTAGCTTTTGCGCCAACGGTCTTTTTCTTACCTTTTCTTGTTCGCGCATTAGTTTTAGTTTTTTGACCACGAACAGGAAGTCCTTTTCTGTGGCGTAATCCTCTGTAACTTCCCATGTCCATTAAAGCTTTAATGTCCATAGCAACTGTTTTTCTTAAATCACCTTCAACAGAGTATTTCTCTTGGATTTCGTTACGAATAGCTGCAACTTCATCTTCACTTAACTCATGAACTCTCTTGTCATAAGAGATTCCTGTTGCATTTAGGATTTGTCTTGATGTATGCAAGCCAATACCAAAAATGTAAGTCAAACCGTACTCTACTCTCTTCTTTTTAGGAAGGTCTACACCTGCAATTCTTGCCATGCTTATCCTTGTCTCTGTTTATGTTTTGGATTTGAGCAGATGACTCTAACGATACCTTTTCGTTTAATCACCTTACACTTATCGCACATCTTCTTAACAGAAGGTCGTACTTTCATGTTTCTGCCTTTATGTTTTTTTTCCACTTTCTATTCGTAAACTGTCACAGGTTTAGCGAACGAGGCTAGACCAATATTTGAAAAAACAGTGGTAACTTTTTCAAATATTCTTCACACAGTTTTACAAAAGGGGCAAATTATACTAAAAATAAACTAATAGTTTACTTATATCTATAAGTTATGCGTCCCTTATCCAAACTATAAGGTGTTAATTCCACCTTTACCATATCACCTGGCATTATTTTTATGTAATGCATCCTCATCTTACCTGCTATATGACAAAGTATGACATGAGATTTATCTTTTTGAGCAATTTCAACTTTAAAAGTTGCATTTGGAAGAGCTTCAACAACTTTTCCATCAATTTCAATTACATCGTCTTTTGCCATCTATCCTCCTTTTTCTTTTTATAAATTCAAAACTTACATGTAAAAATCTAGTCTTGAGATAAAATTACTGCTTTCCCATTGATAACAGCAACTGTGTGTTCATAATGACTTCCAAAAAGTCCATCTTCTGAAACAACAGACCATTTATCATTTAAGATTTTAGCTTTACCACTTTTTTGACATATCATTGGCTCTATACAAAAAACCATTCCATTTTTTATCTTTGGTCCTTGTTTAGGATTGTTTCCTTCAAGATAATTTGGAATTTCTGGTTCTTCATGAGGTTTTCTCCCAATCCCATGCCCACAAAAACTTCTAAGGGGGATATAACCTCTTGCAAGAATAAACTCTTCTAGTAATAAGCTTAACTCTTTAAATCGCATTCCCTCAGTGATATGTTCAATAGCATACATTAAAGCATCATATGAACAAGCTATTAAATCTTTATTTGCCTCAGTAATTTCACCTACACCAACAGTTACAGCAGCATCCCCATACCAACCATCTTTTTCCACACCTATATCCATACCCAAGATATCACCCTCTTTTAGGATATAATCGTCTGGGATTCCATGGATAATCACTTCGTTAACAGAAGTACAAACACCCGCTGGAAACCCATATAAACCTTTAAAAGCTGGTCTTCCACCATGTGAATGGATAAACTCTTCACCCAAAGCATTAATCTCTTTTAGACTAATACCTGGGCGAACCTGTTTTGAGAGATAGTTGAGTGTTTTTGCAACTATATTGTTAGAGATTGAGAGTTTCTCAATCTCATGAGGTTTTTTTATCGAAATAGCCATTACTAGAGGCCTACTGCACTCAATGTTTCATATTTATTCATATACATTTGAGCTTCTATCTTTCTCATTGTATCAAGAGCAACTTGAACAACGATTAACACTGCTGTTCCTCCAAAAAAGAAAGGAACACCCATAGTTTTAACTAAAACCCAAGGAAGTGTTGAAATTAATCCCAAATATATAGAACCCCAAAAAGTTAATCTACTAGCAACCTCATTTAAAAAGTTAGCCGTACTCTCTCCTGGTCTTACACCTGGAATAAAGCCACCTTGTCTTTTTAAATTTTCGCTTATATCTTTTGCGTTAAAAACAATTGAAGCATAAAAATATGCAAAAAAGATTACAAAAACAAAAGTTAAAACATTAAATAAATAACTATTTGGATTTAGATAATCATTGATTTTTTGAATAATCGGATTAGTACTTGCTTGCATAATCGTTGATGGGAACATTAAAATAGCACTTGCAAAAATCGGAGGAATTACACCACTAAGATTTACCTTAATTGGAACATAATTCATAATTCTTTTATGCTGATTTGCCATCATAACTTTTCTTGAATAAGAAATCGGTACACGTCTCTCACCCATTTCAACATAGATAATCGAACCAACAGTTGCTAAGATAACAAGTAAGATACCTATAACAACTAGAAAATTCAATTCACCTGTATTTACTAAGTTAATTGTTCCACCAATAGCACTAGGAATCCCTGAAACGATACCAGCAAAAATGATTAGTGAGATACCATTTCCTATACCTCTTTGTGTGATTTGTTCACCTATCCACATAAGAAGCATAGTTCCTGTAAGCATTGAAGCAGCAGCAACTGCCGTAAAAGTTGTCATATCTATCATAACAGCACTTTCACCAGCACGTCCAGTCATGCTTTGTAAGCCTACTGATACACCTATTGCTTGAACGATTGTAATACCGATAGTAGCATAACGGATGATTTGCATATATCTAACCATACCATCACGCTCTTTTTTCATTTTACCAAGACTTGGGAAAGTAGCAGCAAGAAGTTCCATAACGATTGAAGCTGTAATATAAGGCATAATACCTAAAGAGATAATACTAAGTCTCTCAGCAGCTTTACCACTGAACATATTAAACAAGCCCAATGCATTTGAGTTATTCGAATCAAAAAATTCTTTGATTACATCAAGATTTACGCCAGGAACTGGCACATATGCCAGTATCCTATACGCAAATAAAAAGCCTAGAGTGATTAAAATCTTTTTGGTAAGATCGTTACTCATCTCTATTTTCCAGTGTAAGTTACGTTATCGTCTTTAATTTTAGCAGCAAGTTCTTTCGCACCTGCACCGATAAGTTTTACTTTACTAATACTTCCAGCTATCTTATGAACACCACGGATTGAATCCATTGTAATTTCATTTAATTCAGCAACTACCTTAACTTTTTCTACATTGATCACATATGGTTTTACTACACGTGAAGTAAATCCTACTTTAGGAAGTCTTCTTTGGATTGGTTGCTGACCACCTTCAAAGCCTCTTTTTATACTGTAACCAGTACGAGCTCTTTGACCTTTATTACCTTTAGTCGCAGTTTTACCCATACCACTACCTTGACCACGTCCAACTCTTTTTTTAGAGTGAGTTGAACCAGCAGCTGGTGTAAGATTATTTAATGCCATTATAAATCCTTCTTAGCTTTTAAGCATAGTAAGTGCTTTGATAGTAGCTCTTACCACATTTGCAGCATTATTTGATCCTAGTGATTTTGTCAAAATGTCTTTGATACCTGCAAGTTCAACAACTGGACGAGTAGCACCACCTGCGATAACTCCCGTACCTTCACTTGCTGGCTTAAGTAAAATTCTACTTGCGTTATATTTTACTTCAACATCATGAGCAATTGTAGAGCCTTTTAAATTAACTGATACGATATTTTTAAAAGCATCATCAACTGCTTTTTTAATTGCATCAGGAACCTCTTTAGCTTTACCAAAACCAAAACCTACTAAACCATTTTTATTTCCAACAACTACAAGTGCTGTAAATCTAAAACGTCTACCACCCTTAACAACTTTAGTTACACGGCCGATGTTAACGATGACTTCTTCAAATTCTTCTCTATTATATCTTTCCATTGAATCGTCTTCCTTATTATTACAGCTGTATGCCGTTTTCTCTTAAAGCATCTGCAAAAGCAGCTACTACACCGTGATATAAATATCCGTTTCTATCAAAAACTACAGTTGTTAAATTTTTCTCTTTTAAAGTAGCAGCAAAAGCTTTTCCTAACTCTACTGCGCCTTCTTTATTTGATTTTAAACCTAGTTTTGAACCATCTGCACTTGCAAGTGTAACACTTGAAACATCATCAATTGCTTGAACATAAAGATATCTATTTGATTTAAAAACAGAAATTCTTGGTCTTTCAGTTGTACCGAAAATATCTGCTCTAATTCTTTTCTTACGCTTAACTCTAAGTGAAAGTTTTCTTTTTAAAATATTTGCTCTCATTTGTTACCCTTATTTCTTAGAAGTTTTTCCGGCTTTGCGGAGGATATGTTCTTCTACATATTTTACACCTTTACCTTTGTATGGTTCAGGTGGTCTAAAACCTCTAATCTCAGCAGCAACTTGACCAACAACTTGTTTATCAGCACCTTTTATAGTGACGATATTTTTCTCTACAGAAATTTGAAGGTCTTGTGCAAATTCGTATTTGATTGGATGAGAAAAACCTAATTGTAATTCAAGAACATTTCCATTAACAGCGGCTCTATAACCAACACCATTAATTTCTAATTTTTTCTCAAATCCTTGAGTTAAACCGATAACAATGTTTTGCGCTAAAGAACGATATGTTCCCCAGAAAGCACGACTTTGTCTATCCTCACCTTTTGGAAGAAAAACAACTTGATTGTCTTCTACCTTAACCTCTACATTACCTTTAGTATCAAGTTCTTTTTGAACATTACCTTTTTTAAATACAACAACAGTTCCGTTCACAGAAACATTGATTTCGTTTGGAACTGCTACTGGCTGTTTACCGATACGTGACATCTATTTCCTTTTACTTGTCTACGATAAGTCTACTTTTTCGAATGGTTACCGAATACCATAAAAGAAAAGTATTTTACCAAATACTACAAAGTACTTCGCCACCAACACCTGCTTTGTGAGCATCGTCATTGCTAAGTACACCTTTTGAAGTACTAACTACGATAGTACCATATCCATTTTTAAAACGCTTAATTTCATCACAACCTTTATAAACACGACGTCCTGGTTTTGAAATCTTTTTGATTTCGTTAATCACGCTTTTACCGTTTTTGTCGTATTTGATTGCAACTTTAATAAACTTTTTATTGCCATTTTCAACTACATTATAACTTTCGATATAACCTTTTGCTTGGAAAACACCCAAAATAGATTCAACTAATTTTGAATGCATAAGCTCAGCTACATCTAGTTTTCTCATAGCTGCATTTCTAATTCTTGTCAAGCTATCTGACACAAGATCATTAATCATACTACTTTTCCTTACCAGCTTGCTTTTTTAAGACCTGGAATCAGACCTTCATTTGCCATTTTTCTTAAACAAACTCTACAAATTCCAAAATCTCTGTAAACTGAGTGAGGACGTCCACAGATTTGACATCTTGTGTATCCTCTAACACTAAACTTAGGCTTTCTTGCAGCCTTTGCTATCATAGATTTTTTTGCCATACTACTTACCTTTTGTGAATGGTATTCCAACTAATTCAAGAAGTCTAAAAGCTTGCTTGTCATTAGTTGCAGTTGTTACGATAGTAATGTTCATACCGTGAGTTCTCATGATGTCATCATAAACTACTTCAGGGAACATTAACTGCTCATTTAAACCAAAGTTATAGTTTGCACGCCCGTCAAAACCATTTTTTGGTAATCCACGGAAATCCTTCACTCTAGGTAATGCAACTGTGATAAGTTTGTCTAAAAACGCATACATTTGTTCATTACGTAATGTAACTTTAATACCTACTGGATAATTTTCTCTTACTTTAAAACCTGCAACTGATTTTTTTGCTTTTGTAATTACAGCTTTTTGACCTGCAATTAAAGAAATTGTATCAGCCATGTTTTGGATAAGTTTGGTATCTTTGCCAGCATCACCAGCTCCAACACTAATAACAATCTTTTCGATTGTAGGAATTAGCATAGGATTTTTGATATCAAACTCTTGAGCCATAGCAGGTTTGATTTCAGATTTAAGTCTTTCTTTTAATCTATTCATTATTCTGCCTCAACTTTTGCCACATTAGAAATATGAATTGGCATCTCTTTATTAGCAAATCCGCCATTAGGGTTTTTGTCATTAGGTTTAATAGCTTTTTTAGCTACTTTGCAACCTTCAACGACAACTTGTGAAGTTTTAGGAAGTACTTTAAGTACTTTTGCAACTTTACCCTTATCATCACCAGCAATAACTTTTACGCTATCACCTTTTTTGATCTTCATTTTTGCTGACATTATAGTACCTCCGGTGCAAGAGAAACGATTTTCATAAAGTTAGCATATCTTACTTCTCTACCTACTGGTCCGAAGATACGAGTACCGATAGGTTCTCTTTTGTTATCTAAGATTACAGCTGCATTTTCATCAAATCTAATAAGTGAACCATTTTCTCTTTGAATCTCTTTTTTTGTTCTAACGATTACTGCTTTAACTACTTGTCCTTTTTTAACTCTACCATTTGGAAGAGCTTTTTTTACAGAAGCAACGATAACATCACCTACAGTAGCATAACGTCTTTTAGAACCACCAAGTACTTTGATACACATAATCTCTTTAGCACCGCTGTTATCAGCAACTGCTAATTTAGTAAAACTTTGTACCATTACTCTACTCCTACCGTAACTATCTCTTTTAATCTAAAAGCTTTTCTTTTAGAAAGTGGTCTACACTCGATAGCTACCACAGTATCACCTGCTTTAACTTCATTTTTTTCATCATGAACGAGGTATTTTTTAAAACGTTTAACGAACTTATGATATCTTGGGTGCATTACACGTCTTTCTACTAAAACTGTTGCTGTTTTATCACCAGTTTTTTGTACAACCACGCCTTGTATCTCTCGTTTTAAAGCCATTATATCTACCCCTAATTATTTATTTTGAGCCGAAATAGCCGTATTAATACGTGCGATATCTCTTCTAACTTCCTTAATTTCATTAGGATTAGTTAGTTGCATTGTTCTTAACTTTTGCTTTAATGTAAACAAAAGAACCTTTTTCTCTTTTAATAGTTCTGCTAATTGCTCAGCAGTTTTTTCATTTAAATCAGTATATTTCATTTTCGCTCTCTCTAGTCACTATCTTTGTCTTGAAAGGTAACTTGTGCATCGCAAGTGTTAGAGCTTCACGTGCAAGTTCTTCACTAACTCCTGCCATTTCAAATATGATTCTACCTGGCTTAATATTCATAACCCATTTATCAACTGAACCTTTACCTTTACCCATTCTTGTCTCTAGTGGCTTTGCTGTTAGAGGCTTATCTGGGAATACACGAATCCATGTTTTTGCCTGACGCTTTACATGTCTTGTATAAGAGATACGCGCTGCTTCAATTTGACGAGAATCGATACGACCAGCTTCAACAGCTTTAAGTGCGATTTCACCAAAAGCGATAGAGTTACCTCTAAAAGACTTACCGCGATTACGGCCCTTCATTTGCTTTTTATATTTTGTTCTTTTAGGCATTAACATTAGTTCTTACCTCTTCTTGGTTTTCTTGGTTTTTTCTCTTCTTCTTTTGGTTCAGCTTGAATACCATTACTCAAAACTTCACCTTTGAAGATCCATACTTTGATACCGATAATTCCGTATGTAGTATGAGCTTCTGCAAAACCGTAATCTATCTTAGCTCTTAGAGTATGAAGTGGAACTCTTCCTTCCAAATACCACTCTGTTCTAGCCATTTCCGCACCACCAAGACGTCCAGCAACTGATACTTTAATACCTTTTGCACCAGACTTCTGTGCACCTTGAATAACTTTTTTCATAGCTCTTCTAAATGCAACACGACGCTCTAACTGCATTGCAACATTTTCAGCTGCAAGTTGAGCAGAAGCTTGTGGTTTTCTCTCTTCTTTGATATTAACATTTACATCTTTACCGATTAAATTATGGAGCTTCAATCTAAGTTTTTCGATATCCGCACCTTTTTTACCGATAATAATTCCAGGACGAGCTGCAACTACTGTAACTCTTAATTTCTTTGCTGTTCTTTCTACTAGAATTTGGCTAACACCAGCATAGTAAAGCTCTTTTTTCAAGAATTTTCTGATTTTATGATCTTCACCGATATTTTCTGCCAAGTTAGCACCACCAGGGTACCATCTTGAATCCCAGTTTCTATTGATTCCTAGTCTTAAACCAATTGGATTTACTTTTTGACCCATCTTAGTCTTCCTTCTTAGCTAGCTTGCTTACTTCTACAAGTATATGAGATGTTGGTTTTCTGATTCCACTTGCACTACCTCTTGCTCTTGGTCTAAATCTTTTAAGAACTGGACCTGCATCTACTCTACAAGATGATACTACAACTTCTTCTGGTTCAAAACCACCATTTGCAACTGCACTAGCAATTACTTTTGAAATCACTTTTGCACCTTTGTTTGGCATAAATTCTAAACTAGCAAGAGCAAGTTCAGCGTTCATACCTTGTACTTCGCGAGCAATTAATCTAGCCTTTGTAGGAGATAATCTAATAAATTTTAATACTGCTTTACTCATTATCTATCCCTACTTACCGATTTTCTTCTGAACAGAGCCTTTATGACCCTTAAACGTTCTAGTTGGTGCAAATTCACCTAGTTTGTAACCGATATGGTTTTCAGTTACATATACAGGAATAAAATTTCTACCATTGTGTACATTTAATGTTAATCCGATCATATCAGGAGTAATAGTACTTCTACGTGACCATGTTTTGATCGGCTTATTTGAGTTTTCCTCTTTTGCCTTTAATACTTTCTTCATTAAGTGATCATCAACAAAAGGACCTTTTTTTAGCGATCTAGCCATCTATTTTCCTTTTCTTCTAGAAATAATCAGTTTATCACTCGCTTTTTTCTTACGAGTTTTAGCACCTTTAGTTGGTTTACCCCATGGAGTTACAGGGTGACGACCTGAGTTTTTCTTACCTTCACCACCACCGTGTGGGTGATCGATTGGGTTCATCGCAGAACCACGAGTTTGAGGTCTGATTCCTCTATAACGATTACGTCCTGCTTTACCGATAACAACGTTTGCCCAGTCTTCACATCCAACTGTACCAACAGTAGCCATACATTCAGCAAGTACTTGTCTCATTTCACCACTTGGTAATCTAAGAATTACATATTTCTCTTCTTTACCCATAAGTTGTGCATATCCACCAGCACTTCTTGCCATCTGTCCACCTTTACCAGGTTTCATTTCGATGTTATGTAAGATTGTACCAACAGGGATATTTTTTAATTTCATTGCATTACCTGGCTTGATATCAAGACCAGCTTCAGCAGCCATTACAGCGTCACCTACAGCTAAACCAGAAGGTTGAAGAATATATCTTTTATCTCCATCAGCATAAACAATCAATGCAATACGACAGTTTCTGTTTGGATCGTATTCGATTGCTTCTACACGGCCTGGAATATCAAATTTTCTTCTTTTAAAATCGATAATTCTGTAAAGTTTCTTTGCTCCACCCTCTTTATGACGAGAAGTGATTCTACCGTTGTTATTTCTACCGCCAGATACTGGAAGCTTAACAAGTAGACTAGGAACACTCGCTTTAGCAGTAATATCACTACTATCTAAGCCAGTTAAAAATCTACGGCTCGGAGTATATGGTTTATAAGTTTTAACTGCCATATTACGCTCCTACATTTTCAAGTTGAGCACCCTCAGGTAACTGAACATAGAATTTTTTGTAATCGTTTCTTTTACCTTGGATACCTTTAAATCTTTTAACTTTTCCTAAAACTCTCATAGAGTTTACTTTTACAGGAGTAAAGCCAAAATACTCTCTAAGAACCTCTTTCAAACGGTTTTTTGTCATTCTTGTTGAAGTTTGAATAACAACTGTACCATTCTCTTGAAGGCTCAAGCTCTTTTCAGTATAAAGGATTGCTTTTATATCTGTTATATCTGCCATAATTAGCCCTCTTTTACTATTGTTTCAAACACTGATTTTTCAATTACTACTGCATAAAATGCACTAGCTAAATAAGCATTCAGTTCATTTGATTCGATTAAATATGCGTTTGGAACATTTCTGAAAGCCAAAAATGTTTTTTCATCTATCAAATCTTTTACGATTAGTACGTCTCTTGCACCTATAGATTTTACTACACTTGCAGCTTCTTTTGTTTTACCAGATTCTACTGCAACTGAATCTACAACAAATAAAGCACCTTTTGCTGCTTTTTCATTTAAAGCAAACTCAAGAGCTAATCTTTTTTGTTTTTTATTGATTTTTTGATCATAGTTTCTATTTGCTTTAGGAGCAAATGTAACACCACCACCTACCCATACAGGGTTAGTTCTACTACCAGCACGTGCGCCACCTCTACCTTTTTGGCTCCATGGCTTTTTACCACCACCGCTTACTTCACTTCTAGTTTTTGCACTAGCAGTGTTCGCACGAAGTGCCGCTAAGTAAGATTTAACGTATAGGTGTAAGTTGTGAGAGTTAATCTCTTCATACTTTGCAGGAAGAGCTAGATCTCCTGATTTTTCAAATTTACCATTTAGTACGATTGCACTACTCATTTAACTATCCTTACTCTACCCATTGCACCATTAGCACCAGGAACAGCTCCTTTAAGCGCTAAAATACCATTTTCTGCATCAAAAGATACTACATCATTTCTAACTGTAACTTTTACATTTCCATAATGTCCTGGCATTTTTCTACCTTTTTGTACACGACCTGGCCATTCACAGTTACCAATTGAACCTGGTCTTCTATGGAAACGGCTACCATGTGCTCCAGGACCACCAGAAAATCCGTGACGTTTGATAACACCAGCAAATCCTCTACCTTTAGAGTTAAAAGTAACTTTTAAGTTTTTCGCTTCGCTTAGTGGTGCCGTATCTAAATCACCTTTTTCAGTGTTTGCAACATCAAGTGTAACAAAACGGTTGAACTCAGCTGATAAAGAGTATTTCTTTTGCTGACCAGCGATTGCTTTGTTCATTTTTTTGCCACTTACATAGGCAACAAGAGCGCGTTTAGATTCATCTACTTCACAAACTTTTGCTTCTATTACTTTTAGTAAAGTCACAGGAACACTCGGTACTGCAATAGTTCTGCTCATTCCGATTTTTTCTACAATATATTCCATCATTTACTCCCTATTTACCCATTGCTCTAACTTCAACATTCACCTCAGGTGCCAAGTCAAGTTTCATGAGCGAATCAATTGTATCAGTTGTAGCAGACACGATATCGATCATACGTGCGTGTATTCTCATCTCAAATTGCTCTCTTGAATCTTTGTTTACATGTGGTGATTTAAGCACTGTATAGCGCTTTATCTTTGTAGGCATAGGAATTGGGCCTCTAATCTCAGCTCCAGTTCGCTTAACAGCTTCTATAATTGCTGCAACAGATCTGTCTAAAACTCTATGGTCATACGCCTTGAGTTTAAGTCTAATTTTTTCCATTAATATCCCCTAAAAAGAACTCGTCATATATTCAACTTTTTCAGCTGTAAAAGAGAAAAAAGTCTTAACATGACTAAATAAGGAACGTGATTTTACTAAAAAAAACTTTAAAAGTCAAGTATTTAGGGCTTTAAAACAATATGGAGTGAAATTTATTTCCTTTTAAAAAGGAAGATGATATACTTCTTGCAAAAGGAGTTAGGATGCAAATTTTAGATTTTTTATATGAAGAAGAGAATAAAAATTCAAAATTTTTTGATAGAAAAATTTCAATTACTTCAAAAAAAACTCTTATAAAAGGAGTAAAAAAATCTGGAAAAACCTATATCATATATGATTATCTTTCCAACTTCCATCCTGATGAGTATCTTTATATTGATCTTTTAGATGAGAGAATTAAAGATTTACACGTTGAAAAAAATTTAGAAAAATTTTTAGAAAATAAAAAAATAAAAATCTTGGTTATCGAAAATTACGATTTTACTTTCCCTTTACCATCTCTTGAAGAAATAATCATCACTTCACACCGCAAAGATGTAAAACTAGAAGGTTTTGATGAGCTTATGCTCTATCCTTTAGACTTTGAGGAATTTATAGCTTTTGATAGAAAACACTTCAACATAGAGCAAATTTTCAATATCTTTGCAAATCTTGGTACTTTTCCCCAAATAGTTCTTGAACATGAGCATAATGTAAGAAGTAATTTACAAGATTTGATTAGAATTATCATTCAAGATGAAACCAAATTGAATATCTTTAAAAAAATTTGTGAACTCCAAAGTACAAAGATTTCACTCTTTCAAATCTATAATCAACTAAAAAGTATTTCCAAAATTTCAAAAGATAAACTTTATCGGAGTATCAAAGAGTTAGAAAATGAAAACATTCTCTTTTTTGTAGAAAAATTTGATGCTACAAATGCAAACAAAAAAGTCTATCTTTGTGATTTTGCTATCAAAAATGCTTTAAGTCTCAAAAAAGACTTTCTCAAAAGATTTGAAAATATAGTCTTTTCAGAGTTATATAAAAGATACAAGGAAATTTTTTATACTGATGTGATTGATTTTTATCTACCAAAGCAAAACATTGGCATCATTTGTGCGCCTTTTTCTCCCAAAGAATTTATCGAAGAAAAATTAAAAAAGTACTCTACACATCTTTTGGATTTAAGCCTTCAAGAGATTTATATCATTTCAGTAGGAAACGAAGATGCATTTAATATAGAAGGTATCACATGCAATATCGTTCCTTTTTGGGAGTGGGCTTTACAAGGTTGAGATTCTTTTTCTCAAAGTTATGCTATTGCCTTGCTCATTATAATAAAATCTATCAAGCAATTTTTTGATTATCATGATACCTCGTCCATTGAAACCTTTTGGGTTAACGACAAGTTGTCTCAATTCTCTTACATCAAATCCTAAACCAGGATCAGTAACTTTACAGATGAACATCTTTCCTCTTCTTGATTCTTTGATAAAATATTTTATATTTATATATTTGTCTTTGTTTTGAGCTTCTAACTTATCGAGTAAATCATCAAATTCACCATTTTCTATGAGCTTTGATTTTGTTTTTTTATCAATTCCATAAATCCCATGTTCTACTGCATTGAGTAAAACTTCTGACATAGCTAAAATAATCTCTGAGATATCTTTTGCATTCGCCTTTACTTGTAAAAGTGATTCTCGAATTTCAGTTAAAACAGCATCCACTTCTTCTCTTTTACCCAAAACACTTATATCTTTCCAATCTACATTTAACTCCACCACATCCAGATAAAAATACGCCATATCATCTTGGTTTTCTACCAATCTCTCCTTTACATGTAAAGAAAAATCACTAATACACTCTGAATTTAAAAAATCTTCATACATGTACTTTTTGTAAAATTCTCCATTTTCAAGCTTGTTTTCACAAAGACCATCTGTATGTATTAAAATCTTTTTGATATTTTTTGCATTTAAAGTATCTACCTTGAACTCTTGCGTATACTGGCTTATTGGCATGTTGTTACTCTTGATTTTTACAAGTTGATTTTTAAAGTCTTTAGCGATGACTGCTGGCATCCCAAAAGAAGCGTAACTACAAGAGGAACTCTCTTTTTCATACATCCCAAAGATAATAGAAAGCATCTCATTATCTAGTAACTCTTTTTTTATATACTCCACATAACTTTGTATCCACTTTGAAAAATCAAAATTTTTATCTGCTTGCATTTGATCAAAAATAAAATTTAAAAGCGAAGTTGTCGTTGTTGCAGTAAGAGAAGCAGATATCCCAAATCCTGACATAAACATAG
>DLUF01000097.1 GCA_002742765.1 Sulfurospirillum sp. UBA12182
TGCTCACTTCTAAGAGCTGTTTATGATAACAAAGAAAAGATAATCGAAAGACACAGACACAGATACGAAGCTAACCCAACTTATCGAGAAGCTTTTGAAAAAGCGGGGATGATTGTAAGTGGTGAATCTCATGGCTTGATAGAAGTTGTTGAGATTAAAGATCACCCTTGGTTCTTAGGCGTACAATTCCATCCAGAATTTACTTCAAGATTAACAGCACCAAATAAAGCACTTTTGGCTTTTTCAGATGCTGCGTTAGCTTTTAGAAAAAATGGATAGGCTATTAACAAAAGAAGATGTGAGAAGGATTTTAGAGAGTAGATTCAAAGATGATAAGTGTATGACGCTTGGCGACGTACCTAAACCAAACTCTTTTAAAGATATCGATAAAGCATCTTCAAGGATTTGTAAGGCTATCTTAAACAATGAGCGTATAGCTATTGTTGGGGATTATGATGTTGATGGTGTTGTCTCTTCAGTCATTTTGAGTGAGTTTTTTGATGATTTGCAAGTCTCTTATAGCTTGCATATACCAAATCGCTTCTCAGATGGATATGGATTAAATGTTGACATCATTCAAAAACTTGATGTAGATGTTATCATTACCGTAGACAATGGTATCTCAGCGATTGAGGCTGCTTGTTATTGTAAGGAAAAAGGGATTGATTTAATCATCACAGATCATCACACAGTTCCTTCAGTAATTCCTGAAGCATATGCGATTGTCAATCCAAAACAAGAGGATTGCGATTTTCCAAACTGTGAGATTTGCGGTGCTCAGGTTGCTTGGTATCTTGTAGCATCATTAAAGTCACATTTGAAGATGGAGTATGATTTATCTAAATTTTTAGATCTTTTAGCGATTGCTATCATGGCAGACATGATGGAGTTAAAAGATATGAATAGAGTGATGGTAAAAAAAGGGATTAAAGCTCTAAATCACTCTCAAAGACCAGTTTTCCAAGCGATAAAAGAGTTTTTTTCTAAAAAAACGCTAGAGAGTGATGATATCTCTTTCTTAATTGCTCCACTGATAAATAGCTCAGGTAGAATGGATGATGCGATTTACTCTTATGAGCTTTTAAAATCAAAAACAAAAGAAGAAGCAATCCAAAAATTAGAGTACATAGTTCACCTCAATAATAGCCGAAAAGATGAAGAAAAAATGCTTTTTGATTGTTCCATCGAACAGTTGAGGGATGACGAAAATATCATAGTAGTTTGGGGTGAAGATTGGCATGAAGGCGTTGTGGGTATTGTCGCTTCTAGGCTTTCAAAAAGATATAAAAAACCAGCTATTGTTTTTTCTATAAGGGATGGAGTAGCAAAAGGAAGTGCTAGGGGAGTAGGTGAAGTAGATATCCTCTCTTTAATCCAAGAACAAGAAGATTTACTTTTGGGATTTGGAGGACACAAAGGTGCTGCTGGAGTCTCTTTAGTGCAAGAGAATTTAGAACAGTTCAAAGAAAATCTTATAAAATCTAGCCTTAATTTGAGTGAAAAAGAGTTACAAGCAGGTAGTAGTACTTTAGGTGAGATTGATATCAAAGAGATTGATTTTGAACTTTTAGAGATTTTAGAAGAGTTTGAGCCTTATGGACAAAAAAATCCAAGACCTAGTTTCATCTTAAAGAATGTTCAAGTTAAAGTAGATAAAGTCATAGGTAAAGAGAGAAATCATCTTAAACTTATTTTACAAAAAGAAAATCTCTCTATCGAATCTTTATTTTTTAATTATGATGTTGACGTAAAAAGAGGCGATATAATAGACATACAATTTAGTGTTTCAAGGAACGATTATAGAGGATTAGTAACACCTCAGTTACTTATAAAGCAAATTTTAAGCTATAAGTAAAAATAAATATGCTAACTTAACAAAAAGAATATTTTTACAAGGGGCAACCATGATGCACGAGAATGTTGATCAGCTATGTGCCAAGCTGGACGAAGAACTTAAAAAAAGAGGACTTTCAAGACGTGATGCTTTAAAGCTCGCTGGTATTGGAACAGCTTCTTTTATGCTAAACCCAAGCGAAGCTGCGGCAGCTACAAAGTTAGAAGCAGCAGATGTTAAAGGGAAGATTGTTATAGTTGGTGGAGGTGCTGCTGGATGCTCCATCGCTTCACTACTTGCTAAGAAGATAAGTAATCCTGATATAACTATCATTGAGCCAAATCCTCAAAGTGTGAGTTACCAACCAGGTCAAACGCTTATAGCTGCGGGTGTTTGGGAAAAAGATGATATCATGGCAAACAATGAGGACTTTTTCCCTAGTGAAGCAAAGTGGGTAAAAGATAGTGTAACAGAATTTGACCCTGATAAAAACAGAGTACTAACTCAAAAAAGTGGTGAGATAGGATATGATATCTTAATTGTTACAACAGGTCTACAATTAAACTATAATGCTATTGATGGTTTGAGTGAAAATATCATAGGCACAAATGGTATAGGTTCTATATACTTTGCAGACGGTGCTGTGAAAACTTGGCAACTTATGCAAGAGTTTGTTGCATCAGCAAAAAGTGGTAAAAAAGTACAGGGTGTTTTCACGCATCCAAACACCCCTATCAAGTGTGGTGGTGCACCTAAGAAAATTATGTTTTTAACACATGATAGATTGGTAGAAGCTGGTGCAAGAAGTAATGCAGAACTTACATTTTATCCAAATGGTGGCTCAATGTTTGGAGTGCCAGAGTATCATGAAGCTATCTTAACACAGTTTAAAGCTAGAGATATGAAGTGGCAGTACAAACACAATCTCATTGCTGTTGATCCTGGTAAAAAAGTTGCTACTTTTGAACATCACTATCTTATCAAAGGTGAATGGGACCCAGATATCGAAGAATACGAAATGATTCCACAAGTAAAAAATGTAGAAGTACCCTTTGACTTTTTACATGTAACGCCTCCTATGAGTGCACCAGATGTTGTTAAAAACTCTCCTCTTTCTTGGAAAAAAGGAAGTGCTGCTACTGGTGGTTGGGTAGAAGTAGAAAAAGAAACACTACAACATACAAGATATCCCAATGTCTTTTCACTAGGAGATGTTGCTGGTATCCCTATGGGAAAAACAGGCGGTTCTGTTAGAAAACAATACACAGTTGTTGTGCAAAATATTATTGATTTTCTAAATCAAAAGAAACCAAGTGCAAAATATGGAGGATACACAGTTTGTCCTTTAATAACAAGCATAGGTACTGTAATCTTATTAGAGTTTGATTGGTCAGCAAAACCTACACCTTCATTCCCTCTTGACCCAACTAAAGAGAGATGGATATGGTGGATATTGAAAGTATATTTACTAAAGCCAATGTACTTTTATGGTATGCTAAAAGGAAGAGCGTAAAAGCTAATAAAGGAGAAGCAATGAGTAAAAGATTTATATACACTATTTTAGCTTTTTGTGTTACTTTTAGTTTAGCAGAAGCTAAAGAGTATAGTGTATCTCAGATATATGATCAAATGTGTTCTCACTGTCATGGTAAGAATGCTGAGGGAAATCCTGAGAAAAAAGGTCCAGCATTGAACAAAATGAGCAAAAGTGAGCTTGCTTATGCTTTGTTTGATTTAAAAGCAAATGGTTCTCAATCTTCAGGAAGTCAAAATGAAGTAATGGAGCATAATCAAAAGAAGATAGAAGCAAAAGGCATGACTTATCATCCAGATGACATGGCTTTATATATCTATACTACATTCAACAAAGATGCAAAGGTAGAAGAAAGTGCTGATGGTAAGCCATATAGTGTTTCTGAAATCTATAAGAGAATGTGTTCTAAATGTCATGGTGTTGATGGTTCTGGAAATCCTAAGAAAAAAGGTCCAGCTATCAACAATATGAGTAAAAATGAGTTAGAAATGACGCTTTATGATTTGCAATCAGAAGGCTTTCAATCTTCGGGAAGTGAACATGAAGTTATGGTTCATAATCAATCGAAAATTGAAGAAAAAGGGATGAAATATCATCCTGAAGATATGGCAACTTATATCTACTTTAACTTCAATCAAAAAGCAAAAAAATAACTAAAACAAAGGGTTGTTAACCCTTTGTTTAATTTTAAATCTATTTTTTCTGTTATAATCTTCAAAAATTTTTAGGATAGTTCATGGCCAAGCTGAGGAAAGAGTTTTTTGTTTTTGTGTCACTTTTTATTTTTTTATCTTTAGGGATGCACATGAAACAGTGGATTTCTCATCCTATAGAACATATCCAACACTTAAGTTCAAGTCAATTTGGACTTTTTCATCCACTTTATTTTACTTTTTTAGTATACGCTTTTTTATATGTTATTAGATTTATTTTAGGGCTTTTTATGAGGCTGTTTAAAAGGTAGAAAAAGAGTTTTAGTACTCTTTTCCATTTTTAACAGGGACAAACAAACACTCCTCTAACTCCTCTTTTTTGAGAGAGGTTTTAGTTTTTATATATCTTGTTATGATCTGTTTTCCATCTTTTTCGATAGGCACAACCAAGATGCCGTCTTCTGCAAGTTGTTCAAAAATTTTCATAGGTACCTCTGGCATGGATGCTGAAAATAAAATCCTATCATAAGGAGCAAACTCTTTCCATCCACTTTGACCATCATCATATCTCGTATGGATATTGTGAATACCAAGTATCTTAAAACGCTCACGTGCTTGTAAAAGGAGCCTTTCTATCCTTTCAATGGTAAATACACGTCGAATGAGTTTACTTAAGATAAGGGCTTGATAGCCACTTCCACAGCCTATTTCTAAAACAGAATCAGCATTTTTGCATTTAAGTGCCATAGTCATTTTAGCAACAGTCAAAGGAGAACTTATCCATTGATTTGCACCCATAGGTAAAGCATCTAGCTTGTAAGCGTGAAGGCTAAATCCTTGTGGAACAAAAACCTCTCTTTGGGAGGTGCAAAAAGCCTCATGTAAAGCTTTGTCAATTTGAAAGATAGAAGCTATCTCATCAGCCATTTTTTGAGATTTTTGAAGTCTAATTTTGCTGCTAAAGTCACTCAATTATGCTAATCCTATGTTAATGTATCTTCTCATTTTTTTAATTTCATTAAAATCTACTTCTTTGTGGATGATAAACGAAGAATCATCTCTATATACATCTCCAAAAGGGGTGATGATACCACTACTACTAGCCATATCAGAGTCCGAGCTATTTGCCACTAGAACAAATGCTTGATTTGCGATAGCTAAAGCATGGGAGAGCGTTTTGAGATGCTCTTTTCTTGTTTTTCCCCAAAAAGCTGGCACTAAAATGATATCAGCTCCTAAAACTTTTTGCCAAAGTTCTGTAAATCTTAATTCAAAACATATTAGGGTAGCAATTTTTATTCCATCTATTTCGATTATATTTATCTCTTCGTCTTCCCCCGCAGTAAAGTATCTTTCCTCATCTCCTAGTGGAAAGAGTCTTGCTTTTGGTCTTGAGTAGATGAGTTGTTTGTTAAAGAAGATTTTGAGATTATTATAGTAGTTTTCCCCCTCTTTTTCTATGAGAGTGAGGGCAAAGATTTTATCATTACTAAGCTCTTTTAACGATGGTATAATCTCTTTAGAAAAAGTTGCAGCTAAATCAAGAGAGTCGTATTTATATCCACCCAAACAAAGCTCAGGAGCTAAAACAACAGATGAATTAGGAGCTTGTTTGAGGAGTCTTTGAAGAGTTTTGAAATTTTCTTCAAAACTCTTCTGTTGATAATCAAACTGAAGCGCTAAGAGCTTATTAAAAGTCGTCAAAGGATAAGCTACCTTTACTATAATTAGCTACGTTTCCTTCGAAAAAGTTTGTTTTTTGGTCATTGAATTTAGAAAAATCATCGACCCATTTGATAGGGTGTTTTGCGTTGTACATTTTTTCAAAGCCAACGGCAGTGAGTCTATCATCTATAAGATAGTGAATATACTCTTCGATAATATCGTCTGTAAAGCCCATAATTTGATTTTGTGTGATGTATTTACCCCATTCTATTTCAAGTTTTCCAGCTTCTTCAAACATCTTATAGACTTTTTCTTTAAGTTCAGGTGTAAAAAGTTCAGGTCTCTCTTTTCTAACTGAATTTATCATGTTTTGGAAAAGAAGTAAGTGAGTAATTTCATCTCTTTGGATAAAGCGTATCATCTGAGCGCTTCCTAACATTCTTCCTGCTCTTGCAAGTGCATAAATAGCTGTAAACCCAGAATAGAAGTAGATACCCTCTAGGATTTGATTAGCGAACATCGCAAGGACTAGTTTTTCATCGGTTACATCGCCTGCTAACTCTTCGTAAACACTCGAGATATAGTCATTTTTTCTTCTTAAAACATCATCATGCTTTTCCATCTCATAAATCAAATCTGTATTATCGCAGATAGCTTCTACCATAACAGCATAAGATTTTGAGTGGTTTGCTTCTTCGTATGTTTGTCTTGCTAAACAAGCGTTTATCTCAGGAGCTGTGATATAAGGATTTATGTTATCTGCTAAGTTATTGGTTTGAAAACTATCCATACTGATAAGTTGAGACCAAACTAAATCATACATCCTTTTTTCATAATCAGTTAAATTACGATTGTAATCTATTACATCTTTTGTTGTATCAACTTCTTTAGGAAACCAAGTATTTGCTTCCATCATATCCCATAGTTTTAATGCCCAGGTATACTTTGCTTTAGTGAAGTTCAAAATCCCATGAGGATTACCATTAAAAACTCTTCTATCATTTAGATTTTCATTTGAGTTAGGGTTATAAATCTTTTTTCTTTCCATGATTTTTCCTCTTATTTTTATCGAGTTATTTTAACAGAAAGAGGCTTAAGATTTTGAGTAATATTGAAAATAGTCTCTCTTTTGTCACATTTTATTAATTTCTAATTTCAATGGGCAAATCACCCAAAAGAAGTGTTTTATCAACAGGGATACTAGGGATATCCATGTCTCCTAGTGTATTTTGGACTTCTAAAAAATTTTGTAGATAGTAAGTACCTTTGTATTTTCTCTTTTTTAAATCTCTAATAATCTCATTGATATCTGAAGAAGCTAAAAGCTCACTATGTACAGTCGTTCTAATCTCAAAAGGAAAGTTTTTATCAATGAGAAAATCTAAAGTTTTATAAAATTTTTCATTTGATTGCACTTTTGTAATTTGGGTGAATTTTTCTGTTGGAGCTTTATAATCAAGTGCTACAAAGTCGATTAAAGAGCATTCAATTAGCTCTTTGATAACATCTGGTTTTAAACCATTTGTATCTACTTTAATCTTAAACCCTAGCTCTTTGATCTCTTCGCAAAGTTCTATGAGGTGAGGATATAAAGTGCACTCCCCACCGCTTAGAACTACCCCTGTTAGTTTGCCAATTCTTGTTTTTAAAAATTCAAGAATCTCTTCATTTGTGTATCTGCCCTCCCCCCGTACAATCTCTGGATTGTAGCAATAGCGGCAGAACATGTTGCATTTTGCAAACCAAAGTATACATGCTAGATTGTTAGAAAAGTCTAGTGTAGTAAACTTTGTAATTTCAAAAATACCTTTATCTGTTAGAAATGTTTTCAACAAATTGAGTTCTCTCTTTGTGCTCACCGATTTTACCTACGTTGAATGACTCAACAGGGCGATGATATCCCATAACTCTAGTATATACGATACATTTTGTTCGTTTTTTCTCTAGTTTTTTTAGAAGTTCTTCTCTACTCATACTCAAGTTCCTCCTTATAATTTTTGATTAATTCCTCATCACATTTTGGACAAAATTCATGTTCGCCACTGATATAACCATGCTTTTCACATACTGAAAATACAGGAGTAATAGTCAGATAAGGCAGTCGGTAATTTGTAATTACATTTTTTACCATTTGTCTACAAGCCTCACTGGAACTAATCCTCTCTTTCATATAAAGGTGTAAAACTGTTCCACCTGTGTAAGAACACTGTAAATCATCTTGCAAGTCTAAAGCCTCAAATGGATCATCGGTAAAATTCGCTGGTAATTGAGAAGAGTTTGTATAGTAGATATTTTTACCAGAACCTGCTTGGATAATATCTTTATATCTTTTTCTATCCTCTTTAGCGAAACGATAAGTTGTTCCTTCCGCTGGTGTGGCTTCAAGGTTGTATAAATTTCCAGTCTCTTCTTGATACTTCACCATTTGAGAACGCATAAAATCTATAATTTCATGAGCAAATTCCATTCCAAAAGAGTCAGAGATATTATGTGCATCATCAGTAAAGTTGCGTATCATTTCGTTGATACCATTGATACCTATGGTAGAAAAGTGGTTATTAAACCCAGGAAGATATCTTGCTGTATAAGGGTATAGCCCTCGATTATACATGTCTTGTACAAAGGTACGTTTTTTCTCTAGTGTAGATTTTGCTAAATCCATCAAATGCTCTAGCATCTGAATCAAAGTCTCTTTATCGCCTTTATAAAGATAGCCAAGACGTGCCATATTAATCGTAACAACACCTATACTACCTGTCATTTCAGCACTTCCGAAAAGTCCACCACCACGCTTAAGAAGCTCTCTTAAGTCAAGTTGCAATCTACAACACATACTTCTTACGTGACCTGGTTTATAAGCTTTTGGGTTTTCAACGAGATTACCATTTTCATCTCGAATATATTGGCTGCCTATAAAATTTTGAAAATAAGAAGAGCCTATCTTAGCAGTATTTTCAAATAAAATATCTGTATTTTCTCCATACCAATCAAAATCTTCTGTGATATTTACAGTAGGGATAGGAAATGTAAATGGCTGTCCTGTCTTGTCACCTTCTGTCATAACTTCATAGTAAGCTTTGTTGATGAGATTCATCTCTTTTTGAAAGTGTCTATATGTTAAATCTTCTAACTTAGATACACCCCTATTTTTGGCTTCTTCTAAAAGTTTTTTATCTTCAATCCCTTTAAAAAGGTGGATATCATTTGATGTAGGTGTTTGATCTGCTAAGTCACTAGGTACAGTCCAATCAATCGTTATATTTGTAAAAGGACTTTGCCCCCAACGTGCTGGGACATTGAGGTTATAGATAAAACTTCGAATCGCTTTTTTAATCTCTTTAAAGGATAGATTATCTTTGAAAACATAAGGTGCTAGATATGTATCAAAAGAGCTAAATGCTTGTGCACCAGCCCATTCACTCTGTAAAATTCCCAAGAAGTTTGCCATCTGTCCTAAAGCTTCTCTAAAATGCTTTGGAGGACGAGATTCTACTCTTCCTCTAACACCATTAAAACCCTCGTTGAGTAAAGCTCTTAAGCTCCATCCTGCACAATATGCTGTCAAACAGTCTAAATCATGGATATGATAATCCCCATTTCTATGAGCAAAACCCTCTTCTTTTGAGTATATCTTATCAAGCCAGTAGTTAGCGATAACCTTACCAGCAGTATTGTTAACTAATCCAGCATTAGAGTAGCCTGTATTTGAGTTTGCTTTAATTCTCCAGTCACTTTTGCCAATGTACTCTTCAATCGTTTGTGTAGAGTTAATGAATGTTGTATCATCATTCAGACCTGCTATATGCTCTCTTTGCATTTTATGTGTATGTCTGTATATCATAAAAGAGCGCATAACATCAAAATATCTAGCTTTATAAAGCTCTTGTTCTATCAAATCTTGTATATCTTCAACAGCAGCAACTCTTTTTGTGTTAAGAATTTCCATTAGATTTTTGAAAACACTTTGGTCGTATATGACTCTTTCGCTTTTAAATGCTTTTTTAATAGCATCTTCTATTTTGTATGCTTGAAATTCTTCGGTATTTCCATCTCGTTTGAGCACTTTGGTTAACATGGTATTCCTAATTTTTGAGCTAGTAGTTAGGGGGATTATATAACACAATAAGTAAGTTGAAACTTAAAAAATAAAGTGTAACTCTTTTGTCACTAGTATAAAAATCGTCAAAAATTGTACTTTTGCTTAATCTTCATAAAGTCTATAAATAGGTATTTTAATCTTTACATGTAGAGATATATTCTTAAGAAAAAAATATAATTTTATAATTTATTTTTCATTGACGAAGAAAAGAATCATATAAAGCTTAAATCGCTAAATCAAGGGCTTTATTTACATGTAAAACAGTTGTGTCAAATATTTTTAAAAAAGTATCCTCTTTTTGTAACAAAAGACCAATTTCTGTACATCCTAAAATGACAGAATCTATCTGTTTTTCTCTTTGATAAATTTTATCTATAATGCTTAAGTATATTTGTTTACTTTGTGGAGAAATTTTTCCTAAAACAAGTTCAGAAAAAATGATTCTATCTATCTCGCAAATCTCTTCAGAATTTGGAGTGACAACTTGTATATTGTTTTTTTCTAGTACTCCTTTGATGAAGTTTTCTTGCATACTAAATCGAGTACCAAGTAAAATCGCTTTTTTATACCCCTCTTTTTGCATATAAAAAGCAGTTGCTTCTGCTATATGGATTATTGGTGTTTTTATATTTTTTTGAATGATATCAATTACTTTATGCATAGTATTTGTACAAATAAGGATAAAATCTGCACCCGCAAGTTCAAGTGATCTTACATTTTTGGCAAGAATTTCTCCAGCTTCATCCCATCTTCCTTCTCTTTGCAAAAGCTCGATTTCTTCAAAATCAACAGAGTATAAAACTATTTTGGCAGAGTGGAGACCTCCTAGTTTTTGTTTAACTCCTAGGTTAAGCAGTTTATAGTATGTTAGAGTTGATTCCCAGCTCATACCACCAAGAAGACCAATAGTTTTCATGACTATTGGCATCCTTCACATTCTATACTTCTATCAGCGACATCTATCTTACTCTCTGGGGATTGACTTCGTAGGTAATAAGTTGATTTAATTCCAAGTTTCCAACCAAGCATATAGATATCATTGAGATATTTTCCACTTGCTTTGTCTAAAGTTATAAATATATTAAGACTTTGACCTTGGTCTATCCATTTTTGTCTTATCGCACCTGCCTTGATGAGTAATCTTTGGTCTAAGTCATAAGCAGGAATATAGTAATTCCACGTGTCAGGACTTAGATTTGGTACAACAACAGGAATCATCCCAGATAAATTCTCTTCAAACCATTTTCTTTTGTAAACTGGCTCGATTGCTTGTGTAGTTCCAACGAGTATCGAGATAGAGCTTGTTGGAGCAATCGCCATAAGATAGCCATTTCTCATTCCATTTTTCTTGACATATTCTCGTAACTCTTCCCAGTTATATGTATAACCAAAAAGACCACCTCTATCGACAAGTTTTTTCGCTTCTTCATTTGCTACATCGATTGGGAAAATTCCTTGAGACCATTTTGAGCCTTCAAATTCAGGATATTTGCCTTTTTCAATAGCAAGTTTTGCCGAAGCTTTGATGGCGTTGTAACTGATGGCTTCCATAACTTCATCTATCTTGCTAAAGTGGTCATAGCTTCCCCATTCTATAGCTGATTCTGCTAGCATTTGGGCTTCGCCCATTACTCCTAGTCCGATTGAGCGAGATTTTAAGTTTGTATTTTTTACTTTTGCATGAGGATAAAAGTTAAGATCAATTACATTATCGAGCATTCTAATAGCGATGGGTGTCACACGCTCTATATCTTCTTTAGTATTTATCTTAGAAAGGTTGATACTAGCTAAATTACAAACAGCTGTTTTACCCTCTCTCATCTCTTTTTCTACGATGAAGATTTTTTTGCCATTAATGGTATCAAGAGCTGTTATCTTTTTTGCTTCTTTTGTTTTACCGTTATCAACAGTAACAAGTGTTTGTTCTTCAAGAATCTCTACTTCTCCATTCTCATACACTATCTTAATCATATAATGGTTTGGTTCAGTATTTTGAAAAATTTCTGTACATAAGTTAGAGCTTCTGATAAATCCAGTATGGCTGTTTGGATTTGCTTTATTCGCATTGTCTTTAAAACAAAGAAATGGGTTTCCTGTCTCAAAAAGCTCTGTAAGCATCTTTTTCCATAGCTCTTTCGCATTTACCCTCTCTTTTGCTATATTTGGGTCATTTTCGTACTCTATATAGCGCTTTTCAAAAGCTTCTGCGTATAAACTAGAAAGGTCACTTACTTCATAAGGGTCAAAAAGAGTCCACATTTCGTTATTGGCTGCTCGTTTCATAAAAAGGTCATTAAGCCACATTGCTGGGAAAAGATCATGTGTTCTTCTTCTCTCTTCGCCTGAGTTTTTCTTCAAATCCAAAAAGTCTGCTACATCCATATGCCAAGGTTCGATATAAACTGCTATCGCTCCTTTTCTTGTTCCTAGTTGATCAACAGCTATAGCGATGTCATTTGTGATTTTTAGAAAAGGGATAATTCCACCAGCAGCATTTTTATGCCCATCTATGCTTCCTCCCATAGAGCGAACTAAGTTCCAATCCCAACCAATTCCTCCACCAAATTTACTCAGCAAACTCATCTCTTTATAGCTATCAAAAATCCCCTCTATATTATCAGGAGTACTTCCGATATAACAAGAACTTAGCTGATGTCTGTGTGTTCTTGCATTTGAAAGAGTTGGAGTCGCTAGCATAACTTCAAATTTTGAAATAAGATCATAAAACTTTTTTGCCCAGTCTTGGCAGTTGAGTTCATTTTGAGCTAAAAACATAGCGATTGCCATGAACATATGTTGTGGGAGTTCTATGGGATTAGCGTGTCTATCTTTGATGAGATATCTATCGTGGAGCGTTTTTACCCCAAGATATGTGAATTGTAAATCACGTTCAGGCTTTATATAAGCGTCTAAATCATCTAAATCATATTTTTCTTTAAGCCCTAAAAGTAATCTTCCCTCTTGTTCCCCTCTCTCAAAATACTCTTTTAGTTTTGTATAGCCAGTAAAACCATTTACTTTATGATACAAATCATACAAAAACAATCTAGCAGCAACATACGTCCAGTTTGGTCTATCTATATCAATCTTTTCAACAGCAGTTTTGATAAGTGTTTGTTGAATCTCTTTTGTCGTTATCATATCTCTAAATTGAATTTTTGCATCTACCTCAAGTTCGCTTTGGCTTACATTGTCCAAACCTTTACAAGCGCTACTTGTGTATTTTTGAATTTTTGAGATATCAAGTGCTTCTGTGCGTCCATTTCGTTTTTGTACAGTTATCATCTATTTTTCCTAATTTTTATATAAAAACTCTTGCAAATATTTTGTCTACATTTTTTGTATAGTAATCGTAATTAAAACACTCTCTTATCTGCTCTTCGCTTAATTTGCTTCTGAGCTCTTCATCACCAAGTAAGTGGTTGAGATAAAGTGATTCACCCTTTTCATTCGTAGTTGGTTTACCTTGTTGTATCTCTTCCCAAACTTTCATAGCATTTCTTTGAACGATTTTATAAGCATCTTCTCTACTTACTCCTGCAAGCGGAAGTTCAAGTAAAACTCTTTGTGAGAAAACCAATCCTCCTGTGAGGTTTAGATTTTTCATCATGTTTTCTGGCATAACTGTAAGGTTTGCAATTACACTATTCATTCTATGAAGCATAAAATCTGTTGTGATAAATGCATCTGGTAACCAAAATCTCTCAGTTGAGCTATGACTGATATCTCTTTCATGCCAAAGGGCTACATTTTCCATAGCAGGAATCGCATAAGCTCTAATCATACGAGCAAGTCCTGTGATGTTTTCTGTAAGGATAGGGTTTCTTTTATGTGGCATAGCAGAACTTCCCTTTTGCCCTTTTGCAAAATACTCTTCTGCTTCATAAACTTCTGTTCTTTGTAGGTGTCTTACTTGAACTGCAAACTTTTCTATTGAGCTTGCCAAAAGTGCTAAAGCAGTTGCAAGTCTAGCGTATCTATCTCTGTGGATTACTTGGTTAGAACATGGCTCTGATTTTAAACCAAGTTCAGCCATAGCATACTCTTCAAGTTCAAGCGGCGCATGAGCAAAGTTACCCATCGCTCCTGAGATTTGACCAACACAGATAACCTCTTTTGTCTCTTCTAGGTTTTTTAGATGACGTGCGACTTCATCATACCAAACAGCTAGAGTTAATCCAAAAGTGATAGGTTCTCCATGAATCCCATGGCTTCTTCCTACCATCAAAGTATATTTATGTTCCATAGCTCTTTTTTTGATTGATTCCATGAGCATTTTAACATCTTCAATGATGATTTCTAAAGAGTGTTTCATCTGTAAAGCAACACCAGTATCGACTGCATCTGAACTTGTCATACCATAGTGAAACCATCTTGATTCTTCACCAAGAGATTCACTTACACTTGTATTAAAAGCGATTAAATCATGTTTTGTGATAGCTTCTATCTCTTCTATCCTAGCAACAGAAAATTTTGCATTTTTAACAATCTTTTCACAATCTTCATCAGGAATAAGACCGATTTTATTCCATGCTTTTACAACAGCTTTTTCTACATCAAGCCATGCTTGATATCTTGCTTCTTGTGTCCAGTGCTTACTCATCTCTTCTCTGGCATAACGCTCTACCATATGTAACCCTTTTGTCTAGTTTGTCTCTAAATATCTATCTACTTAGTGCATATTTGATAAGCTTTAGCTTTCCAAATAATTCGTTTTTTTATGTTAGAATGTCTTTTCTAAATTAGGTATTTATTTTATCTAAAAGTTAGTTATAAAAAGGTTAAGTTTGGCATATGTCACAAAAAAGTTCTTTCTTCATAAGCCTGAAAAAACTTTTAAATTTTTAATGGAAAATTTAGATATCAGTATCCATGAAGCTCAAAGAGTTGTTGACCGTAAAAGAGTATTTGTCAATGGAAGTGTTCTTGAGGAAAAAAACTCACAAATCGAAGGCGAAATCGAAGTGGTTGTTTTCCAACCTAATCCCTTAGGATTAAAACCGATTTTTGAAAATGAATATTTTGCTTTCTTTGATAAGCCTAGTGGTGTTTTAGTTCATCCAAGAAAAAGAGAAGTCGTACAAACCCTAAGTGATGATATCAAATTTTTATTTGGAAAAGATGCAAATGTTGTTCATAGGATTGATAAAGAAACGAGTGGCTTAGTCCTTGTGAGTAAAGATAAAAATTCGGAAGTTTTTTTAAAAAATCTTTTTGAAAGTAGAGCGGTTAAAAAAGAGTATATGGCTCTTGTCTTTGGCAAACTAACTGAATCTTTTGTGATAGACGAAAAGCTACTTTTAGATAAGGAAGACTCTTTGGTTCGGATTAAAGTTCATGTCGATACTCTAGGAAAAGATGCCTTAACACGGATTGAGCCTATGTCTTATCTTGAAAAATATGATGTAACTCTTATCAAAGCGATTCCTCTAACTGGTCGTCAACATCAAATCAGAGCTCATTTGTTCCACGTGAAACATCCTATAATTGGTGATCCGATTTATGGAGTAGATGAGGAGTTTGCATCGGATTTTTTAGAGGGTAAGATTTCAGATGATGAACGTTTGAAAGTTACTAAATCATCAAGACTTTTACTACATGCGAGTAGAGTTGTTTTTGAGTTTAACAATGAGATTTTTGATATCCATTCCCCAGTAAATGTAGAAGAGATTTTTTTAAAGGAGTATTGTAGCCATGATAAACTATGAAGGAAAGCTTTTAAAAGTTGGGAAAATAGTTTGTGTAGGAAGAAATTATGTTGCGCATATAGAAGAGTTAAAAAATGAGCTTCCTGAAAATATGGTTGTTTTTATGAAGCCAGCTTCTGCTTTATCAGATACCTTACACTCTTTACATGTAAATCAAAAAATCCATTACGAAGGAGAGATTTGTTTTTTAGTTCAAGACAATCAATTCGTAGGTGTTGGCTTTGGACTTGATTTAACTAAACGAGAATTACAGTCTTATCTAAAAGAAAAAGGTTTACCATGGGAGAGAGCAAAATGTTTTGATGGCTCTGTTTTATTAAGTTCTTTTGTTAAGATAGAACCTTCTGATATGCAAAAGCTTTCACTAAAGTTATATATCAACACAAAACTTATTCAAGATGGAAATGTCTCTCAAATGATTTATAAACCAAATAATATCTTAGATGAGATTCAAAGTTTTGCTAAGTTAGATGATTTTGATGTTGTGATGAGTGGAACGCCTAAGGGTGTTGGAGAAGTAAAAAAAGGTGATGAGTTTTTAGGTTCAATCTGCTTAGATGGAAAAACTTTAGTAGAAAAAAGATGGATAGCAGAGTAATTTTATTTCTCTGCTTTATCAAAAAAAAGAACCTTTATCATTCCGCCTATTCCTACTATGGCAACAATAGCTAAAAATACTATTTGCGCCCAATCAAGCATGGTCATTTTCTAATTCCTTCTTTGTTTTTTCTTTTAATTGTCCACAAGCAGCACTGATATCTAATCCTTTGGATTGTCTGATAGTACATAATACACCATGATCAATGAGGTATTGCTGAAAAGCTTTTACATCTTTTTCTTCTGGTCTTTGGTATGTACTTCCAAAGTGTGGGTTAAAATAGATGAGATTGACTTTGGATTTAATCCCATCTAAAAGCTTAACTAGTTTTTTAGCACTAGCTATATCGTCATTTACATTTTTCATCATTAAGTATTCGAACATAACTCTTTTTCTTGCATCGATAGGAAACTCTTTTACAGCATTTATGATAGATTCTATATTGTAGGCTTTATTTATAGGCATTAGCTCTTCTCTTAACTTATCATCAACAGCATGTAAAGAGATAGCAAGTAAAACTCCCAAATCCATAAGTCCTAATTTTTTTATCTGCGAACTTAAGCCACTAGTTGAGATAGTTTGTCGTCTTGGAGAGATGGCTAAACCATCTAAATCAGCAAAAATTGAAACTGCTTTAGAGACATTTTGGATGTTGTCTAAAGGTTCCCCCATGCCCATGTAAACTATATTTACTCGTCTATTTTGAGCTATGTTGTTATCTTTTTTAATTTCTAAAACTTGTGCAAGAATCTCACCTGTACTCAGGTTTCTCTTAAACCCCTCTTTTGCAGTAAGACAAAAGCTACAACCGATTTTACACCCTACTTGAGATGAGATACATATCGTGTATTTTGTATGGTGTAAGAGATTTCCTTCTTCGTCAAACTCCTCTTTTTTCATAGGTAAAAGAACGGACTCTACTGTATAGCCATCATGAAGAGAAAAAAGATATTTTCTACTTCCATCGCTACTGTTTTCAATTTTAACGATTTGAAGAGGTGTAAAAGTGTATTTCTCTTCTAAACTAGTACGTAAATCTTTTGGTAAATTGTTCATCTCTTCAAACGAGTGAACATACTTATGATATATCCATTGAAAAACTTGTTTGGCTCTAAAAGAGGGCTTGATGATTTGAGATAGCTCCTCTTTAGATAAGTCTAATATATTTTCTTTCATTGTGTATCTCTCCTTTTTCTAAGAAAATTACCTTAGAAAAACTATCTTCTTTAGTTAAAATCTTTAGGGAACTTATACTCTTTGATATACTTTGTGAGTAAATCTTTTGCTTTTTGATGGTTAGCTATAAAGTCTTCATGAGCATTTTTATCACAATAATTTGTGACTACAAATATGCCCGCTGCTGGTATCTCAAACTCTTTGGCAACACTTAAAACAGAAAAAAATTCCATATTTTCTAGTTCTATACCTAAGGCAAGCATTTTTTTTGCATCTTCTTTTGAAGTGGTTATGTAGTTGCTAGAGTTAACTATGATGTTTGTTTCACGTGGAACATTTGGAGTTGAGATGACGTTATCAAGAGGTGTATAGCAAAGTGAATTTAAAAATCCCAATTCTATGTTGGAAGCAGATGAAGCATGGACGATATCAAAAGGTTTATGATTTCCATAACTTCCAGCACTGCCTATAAAAAGTAAAAAATCTGGCTTATCAAATAGAGCTATTCTTGTTAAATTGATAGAACTTTGGATAAGCCCTACTCCGATAGGATGAGCAAAGTTGAAAGTTTCATTGTTTCCAGCACAAATTATCATAGTCTAACTGGAATCCCTTCAGTTTTCAAATAATGCTTTAATGCCATGATATCTATCTCTTTAAAGTGAAAGATAGAAGCAGCTAAAGCAGCATCAGCATCATGTAAAAAAGCCTCTTTTATATGCTCCATCGTACCAGCACCACCACTAGCGATGACAGGTATATCTAGCATTTGGCTCATTTTTGAAGTTAATTCGACGTCATAACCATTTTTGACACCATCACAATCCATAGATGTCAGCAGGATTTCTCCAGCACCTCTATCTTGTACTTCTTTTGCCCACTGAAGTGCATCAAGACCAGTATCGATCCTTCCTCCATTGATAAAAACATTCCAGCTATTTCCAGTTTTTTTTGCATCTATGGCGACAACTATACACTGACTTCCAAATCGCTGCGAAGATTCGTTGATGAAGTTGGGATTTTTAATGGCATGAGAGTTGATACTTATTTTGTCACAACCAACTTTTAAAAGCTTGTAGATATCATCTAAAGTTCGAATCCCTCCACCAACAGTAAGTGGTATAAATACCTCTTTTGCGACCTCTTTTACGATATCCACTATGGTATCTCGATTTTCATGGCTAGCAGTAATGTCTAAAAATGTAATCTCATCAGCACCTTCAGCATTGTAGCGTTTTGCCACTTCCACAGGATCACCAGCATCACGAAGACCCACAAAATTGACACCTTTCACGACTCTTCCATCTTTGACATCAAGGCAGGGAATGATACGCTTTGCAAATTTGTTTTTTGTTGTTGTGTTTGTTAAGTTTTCTTGCAAATAGTTCATGATTTTTCTCTAAAGATATTTTGTTTATGATACTGAAAATTTCCAAAATATCTACTGAATAATTGTAATATAAGTAATCTTTGGATATAATCGGCTAAATTTATAGAGGGTCTTGGTGTGATAGAAGCGAAAAAAAAATTTGGACAAAATTTTTTACAAGATCTAAATATTAAACATAAAATCATCCAATCGATGCCCAAAACTGAACGTCAATTAGTAGAAATTGGGCCTGGCTTAGGTGATTTGACGCAAAAGCTATTAGAGGTTAAACCTTTAATAGCATATGAGGTTGATAGTGACTTATGCGTTTATTTAAGAGATAAATTTTCTAAAGATATAGCGTGTGGAAGACTTGTTTTAAACGAAGGTGATGTCCTTGAGAAGTTTAAAAAAGACTCTTTGTGTGATAGGGAGTACGATTTAGTAGCAAATCTGCCCTATTATATCGCCACAACGATTATACTCAAAGCTCTACAAGATCCACTATGTAAGTGTTTGATAGTGATGATTCAAAAAGAGGTTGCCTTAAAGTTTGCGGCAACTTGTAAGACAAAAGAGTTTACATCTTTAGCTATTTTGGCTTCGATTATCGGAAGCGTTGAGGTTCTTTTCGATGTTCCTCCTAGTGCTTTTGAACCACAGCCAAAAGTTTTCTCTTCAGTAATTAAGATTGAGAAGCATAAAGAATATTTTGGTAAAGAATCTACGGGAGTCTTTAACTCTAAAGCAGAGTTTGAAGCTTTTGAAAAGTATCTAAGAGTTGCATTTCAGGCTCCTAGAAAAACATGGATAAAAAATATTTCTTCAAATTTTTCCAAGGAAAAAGCTCTCTCTCTTTTAAGCGAACAAAACTTAAGCGACACTATCCGACCTCATGAATTAAGCGTTTTGAACCATCATCTACTATTTAAAAAATTACAGGAAAAAAGTGATGGAAGAAAAACAACAAGAGATTCAGAAAAAGACTAACACTTCTGCTAACAAAGCTCATAGAACAAGAAATAATCAAACAGCAAAAGAGCCTGCAACAGCAAGCGGTGAAGAAAAGCCAAATGAATCAAAAGCTAGTAATAAGAGACAAAGAGGTCAAAAGAAAGCCTCTGGAATTTTAGAGGGAAAAGAGAAGTGGCAAAGTGATATGCGCCGTGCTATCGCAGCAAATGAAAAGATGCATAAAGATAGACTCCAAAAATTTAACCTCCTTAACCAAAACACAAAAGCAAAAGTTCGTATTACTCCTTTGGGTGGGCTTGGAGAAATAGGTGGAAATATATCTGTTATTGAGACAGATACAAGTGCTATCATCATAGATGTTGGTATGAGTTTTCCAAGTGAAGACATGCATGGAGTTGATATCTTAATCCCTGATTTTTCCTATCTTAGAAGCATAAAAAGTAAGATACAAGGTATCATCATAACTCATGCACATGAAGACCATATAGGAGCAATCCCATATCTTTTTAAAGAGATGCAATTCCCTATTTACGCTACCCCTCTTCCTTTAGGGATGATTTCTAATAAGTTTGATGAACATGGACTCAAAGCCCAAAGAAAATATTTTAGACCAGTTGAGAAGAGAAAAAAGATACAAATAGGTGATTTTTCAGTTGAATGGATACATATAACGCACTCTATCATTGATGCATCGGCTTTAGCGATTGAGTGTGAAGCAGGAACGATTATCCATACTGGAGATTTTAAAATAGACCATACCCCGATAGATGGATATGTTACAGATTTAAATCGTTTTGCTGATTATGGAGAAAAAGGGGTTTTATGTCTTTTAAGTGATAGTACAAACTCTTATAAAGAGGGGATAACTAGAAGCGAAAGTACAGTTGGAAAAACTTTTGATTCGATTTTTACTAAAGCTCGTGGACGTGTTATCATGTCTACTTTCTCTTCAAATATCCACAGAGTATATCAAGCTATTGAATATGGCTTAAAATATGGTAGAAAAGTCTGTGTAATAGGACGTTCTATGGAAAGAAATCTTTTTACAGCTATGGATTTAGGGTATATAAACCTTGATAAAAGTATCTTTATAGACCCACATGAAGTAAATAAACACAGCGATAAAGATGTTTTGATAGTTACCACAGGAAGCCAAGGTGAAACGATGAGTGCGCTTTATAGAATGGCTACTGATGAACATAGACACATAAAGATAAAAACAAGTGACCAGATAATCATCTCTGCAAAAGCAATCCCTGGTAATGAAGGTAGTGTTTCAAAAGTTTTAAACTTTTTACTAAAAAGTGGTGCAAATGTAGCTTATCAAGACTTTAGTGAGATACACGTGAGCGGACATGCTGCTCAAGAAGAGCAAAAACTTCTTATTAGGCTTACTAAACCGAAGTTTTTCTTACCTGTTCATGGTGAATATAACCATATAGTAAAACACAAAGAAACAGCTATTAGCTGTGGCATCCCTTCTCGCAATATTATTTTGATGAGTGATGGAGACCAAGTTGAACTTTGCCCAAAATATATCAAAAAAGTAAAAACTATAAAAACAGGAAAAGTCTTTATAGATAACCAAATTAACCAACAAATTTCTAATGATGTTGTGATAGACAGACAAAAAATGGCTGATTCAGGTTTGGTTATGTTTGTTGCTCAGATAGACGCAAGTGAACATAAACTTATAGCAAAACCTAAAGTTGTTAGTTATGGGTTAGTCTCTGATAAAGAGGATAGGTCATTTAGCAAAGAGATGGAAGGAGTTATCGACCAATTTATCGTTAATGCCAAAAAAGAGCTTTTGCAGGATACAAGATTATTAGAAAACGAGATAAGACAAGTTGTTAGAAAACATATCTTTAGAAAAATGAAAAAATACCCAACTATTGTTCCTACAATATTTGTTATGTAAAGGTGAGTGATGGATTTTATAAAAATAGCTAAAGAAGTTTTGGAATTAGAAGCAAAAGAGTTATTAAGTAGCGCAAATTTGCTTGGTAATGAGATAGAAGAAGCTGTTTCACTTATAGCAAATATCAAAGGAAAATTGATAGTTACAGGCGTGGGTAAAAGTGGACTTGTAGGGGCAAAAATAGCAGCAACTCTAGCTAGTACAGGAACATCTAGTTTCTTTTTACATCCTACGGAAGCTATGCATGGAGATTTGGGGATGATAGGCAAGGATGATGGCATCTTGGCTATTAGTTACAGTGGAGAGAGTGAAGAACTTATCAACATCTTACCTCATATAAAAAGATTTGATATCCCACTTATCGGCATGGCAAGAGATAAGAAGAGTTCACTTGGAAAGTATAGTGATGTCTTTTTACCCATAGCGATAGAAAAAGAGGCTTGCCCACTTCAAGCAGCTCCAACTTGTTCTACGACGCTTACTCTAGCTCTTGGAGATGCTTTAGCAGTTTGTATGATGAAAAAAAGAGGCTTCGCTAAGGAAGATTTTGCTTCTTTTCATCCAGGTGGTAGTTTAGGTAAGAGACTTTTTATAAAAGTTAGTGATTTGATGCGAACAAAAAATTTACCGATAGTAGACCAAAATACATCATTAAAAAATGCGATAGTGACGATGAGTGAGGGTAGATTAGGAAATATTTTAATTGTTGATGAAAAAGGCAAGTTAATAGGGCTTTTGAGTGATGGAGATTTAAGACGAGCTTTAATGCGAGAAGACTTTTCACTAGAAGCAACAGTGTTGGATTATGCATGTTTATCTCCTCGCATTTTAGATGATTCGAACATATTGGCAAGCGAAGCTTTGCTTTTAGTAGAAGAGTTTAAGATACAACTGTTAGTCATCACAGATAAAGAAAGAAAAATTGAAGGTGTTTTACACATTCATGATTTAGTAGAAGCAGGAATAAAATAATGGAACTATTTCGCCTTAATAAGATGATATCTCATAACACACGTTATTCAAGACGTGAGGCAGATGAGCTTATCAAACAAGGTTTAGTAAAAGTTGATGGCAAAGTTGTAACAGATCTTTCTTTAAAAGTAAGTTTTGCAAACAAAATTAGCCTTAAGGGGAAGAGATTGTTTGAGAAAGATGGCTATACGGTTTTAGTCTATCACAAACCAAAAGGTGAACTTGTTAGTAAAAAAGACGATAGAGGAAGAAAAACTATCTATGACTCTTTACCAAAAAAATATGCTCACTATTTGAGTGTAGGAAGACTTGATTATGCAAGTGAGGGACTTCTTTTACTTTGTGATTCGCCAAAAGTAGTTTCTGCTTTGATGCATGGAGATTTGGAAAGAGTTTATTATGTAAAAATCAAAGGAGAAGTAACTGCTGCGATGGAGAGTGCTATGAGAGAGGGAATCTCTGTCGCTGATGCTAGAAAAGGAGGTCACCAGCAAAGTGACGTACGTTCTATGGATTTTGCTCCTTTTGTAGAGTACCGCATCATCAAAAGTAGACCAACCTACTCTACTCTTAAAGTTACTATATCTGAGGGGAAAAATCGTGAATTAAGAAGATTTTTTGGATTTTTCGACGCTGAAGTTGTGGACTTAAAACGTGTGAGTTATGGGCGAGTAGACTTAGGAACACTTAAACCTGGGAAAACACGCTTTTTCGATGCTAGTGAATATACAGCATTGCGAGATTATCTCAAATACATAGAAGAAAAGAGCAGTGAACAGCAATAACTTAGCTTTAAAATTTCGACCAAAAACACTAGAAGAGTTTTGTGGTCAAAAACATTTAGTAAATGCCAACAGTGCATTTACTAAGCTCTTAAAATCAAAATCTATCCCACACTCTATCTTTTTTGGACCAGCTGGTGTCGGAAAAACGACCTTGGCTCGTATTATCGCAAATGAGTTAGAATTACCTTTTTATGAGCTTGATGCAACAAGTCTGAAAGTAGAAGAGTTTCGAAAAATATTTTTAAATTATAAAAATGCTTTGGCAAAGCCACTTATCTTTATCGATGAAGTGCATAGACTCTCTAAGACGCAACAAGAGGTGCTTTTACTTCCTATGGAGAACAAACAAGCACTCATCATAGGAGCTTCAACGGAAAATCCATATCATACACTCTCTTCAGGTATCCGCTCCCGTTCCATGCTTTTTGAATTTCAAGAATTAAGCGCTAAAGACATGGAAGAGATTTTAGAAAAGGTACAAAAAGAGATAAGTTTTACTATCGATGAAGATGCAAAAAACTATCTTATCTCCTCGTCTGCTGGAGATAGTAGGTCTTTACTCAATCTTTTGGAATTTGCTCTCAAAGTAGATGTACATGTAAGGCTTGAAGTTTTAAAATCTTTACGACCAAATGCCTTAAAAGATGGTGTTAGTTCACTTGATACGCATTATGATTTGATAAGTGCTATGATAAAAAGTGTAAGAGGAAGTGATGTTGATGCTGGGATTTATTATCTAGCTCGTCTCATAGATGGGGGAGAGAGTGCAGATTTTATCGCTAGAAGATTGGTTATTCTTGCTAGTGAAGACATAGGAAATGCAAATCCAAATGCACTTGTCATAGCAAACAGTTGCTTACAAACTGTTAGTCTTATCGGTTTTCCCGAAGCGAGGATTATACTTGCTCAAACGCTTATATACCTTGCTTGTAGCCCAAAATCCAACAGCTCTTACAAAGCTATCAATCAAGCTTTGCATTATGTGCAAGAGGAGAATGCTCTAAAGATACCCTCTTATCTAACCCAAAAAGATAGCAAAAACTACAAATATCCCCATGATTTTGGTGGTTATGTGAAGCAAAGATATATACAAAAGGATTTACAATTTTATCAGAGTTCTAAAGTAGGCTTTGAAAAGACACTTGACGAGTGGCTCTCTAAAATTAAAAGTTGAGTTTATATAAAGCTATTGAATTTTTATTAATTAAATAGTTTTATAATGTTTTTAAAATTCTAAAAAGGTTGCTTTATGAATGTTGCTATTGTTGGTGGTGGAATTAGTGGTTTGAGTACAGCTTTTTATATCCTTCAAGAAAAACCAGAAACCAAGATAACTCTTTTTGAAAAATCCTCAAGACTTGGTGGTAAGATGAAAACAGTTAATATGGAAGGATTTTTGTTTGAAGAAGGGAGTAATGGTTTTTTATCAAATAAACCAGATACTTTGGAGCTTGTAAAACTTTGTGACTATGAAAAAAACCTTCTTCGAAGCGATGATAATGCTAGAATACGTTATATCTATAAAGATGCACTCCATAGACTACCAGAATCCCCTATGGCATTTTTGAAAACACCTCTTTTGTCTGTTTTTGGAAAATTAAGAGTCGCGTTAGAGTACTTTACTCCTGCCAAAAAAGATGAGAGTGATGAAACGCTTCAAAGTTTTGGTTATCGTAGAGTTGGAAAAGAGATGACAGATACATTTTTAGATGCAATGGTAGCTGGGATTTTTGCATCAAAACCAGATTCTATCTCTGTTCACTCTGCATTTCCAGCTGTTGTAAGATTGGAAAAAGAGTATGGTGGTCTTTTTCGAGGAATGATAGCCAAAAAGAAAAAAGAGGCTGGACCTGGCGGTGTTTTGATGAGTTTTCTTGGAGGTGTAAGCAGCTTTATAGAGCATTTGGCAAAGTCTATGAATATTGCTATCCAAACAGATGCAAATGTTACAAAAATAGAGAAAAAAGAGGATAAATACCTTTTACATGTAAAGGAGTCTATTTTAGAGTTTGATAAAGTTATCTTAAGTCTACCAGCCTATGAAGGTGCTAAGATGCTCGAAGAATTAGATGAGGCTTTAGCAAAAGAATTAGAGGATATAGAGTATTCTCCGATTAGTGTTGTTGGCTTTGGATATGAGCAATTTTCACATGATTTAAAAGGTTTTGGACTCTTAACAACAACGTCTTCAAACAAAAAGATTTTAGGTGTGTTGTGGGATAGCTCTATATTTTATGATAGAGCCCCTAGTGGAAAAAAATCTCTTAGAGTTATGATAGGTGGTAAGAGAAATCCTCATTTGGCTTTAAAAAGTGATGAAGAACTTATCGCTATCGCAAAAGAAGGAATACAAGAGACTATGGGTGTGAGCGATACACCAGATGTTGTTTATGTAAAAAGATATACAAAAGGTATCCCAAACTACCGAGTAGGACACAATGAAAGAATGAAAAAGCTTTTTACGCTCTTAAAAGCACATAAAGGGCTTTATTTGAGCTCAAACGCATATTTTGGTGTTGGGCTTAATGATTGTGTCTCAAATGCAAAAAAAGTAGCAAAGAAATTCATCGAAGAGGCGTTATGACATATAATGAATTTGAAAAAGCAGTTGAAGTGATGCAACTTTGTACCAAAGTTACTCAAGAAAATCTCAAAGCCCGCTATAAAGAACTCTCAAAGCTCTATCATCCTGATATGCCCACAGGAGATGCGAAAAAGTTTGATGAGTTAGCCCATGCTTATAGGCTTTTGAAAACTTATATGCAAGAGTATAAATTCTCTTTTACCAAAGAAGAGTTTAGCGAGCAACACCCAACTATCTTAAACATGGAAGATTGGTTGAGTGGTAGGGGTTAGTAGATACCTTTTAAAACAAGACTGAGTATTCCTACATACTCATGGATAGCAGTATAGCTTGCGCTTAGAGAGCCCATGTTTGGAAGCCAACCAAAAGTGGGTTCTTGAGAACTTGTTCTAAAGTCTGTTGCTGCTGGGATAACTTCAAATCCAAAGTGTTCATATATCTTGATAGAGCGTTTCATGTGAAATGCACTTGTTACAAGATAAACTCTAGGATTTGTAAGCCCTCTTCTTTCAAAAAACTCTTTTGAGTATTTGGCATTTTCGTAAGTATTGAGGCTTTTATCCTCCACATAAACTGAAAATCCTTTTAATTCTAAAGAATTTGGAGAGAAAATCTTTACATGTAAAGATTTTTCAATCTCTTTCATGCTATCTAAAAAAGCATCTGATTCAGAATAATCATACAAGCCTGCTCCACTAAAAAGTAAGGGTTTATCTAATTGTTTTGCAAGCATAAGACCCCATAAGGCTCTTTTATAAGCACTGCTAGATAAAGGGATGTTAGAAGAGTCTGGGATATGCCCTCCTCCTAAGACGATAATGCCATTAACGGATGTCTTTTGTACTTTAGTATTAAAGGGTTTTTCGAGTGGTTGGAGTAAAAGCTTTGCCACATAAGGAGTGCTTAAAGCATAAAAACTCAAAGATAAAAGAAAAAAAAGTGATTTGA
>DLUF01000105.1 GCA_002742765.1 Sulfurospirillum sp. UBA12182
GAAATGTAGGTCGCCGCCGGTTTTGCGTTTTTTACACCCCCCCTAACTAACCTTTACAATCCCTTATTAGCCTCTTTATTTATATCTTATACTTTTTATTTTATTCTTTATCAAATCTGTTTTATATGTATTTACATGTAAAGAACCCCTTCACATGCAAATACCCTCAGCTTAGAAATTCTCCTCAAATAACCTTAATATACTTATATAATTAATTTTTTATTTAATTTTAGAGTAAAAAAAAGCATATTTTTATAAATTTTACTTATAAGTATAAAATACTAAATTTGTCAGTTAAATTTTACTTATATAACTTATATGTTAATAATATACTCTTTTTTTGAGTTTTTAAGGTCAAAATAAATTAACAAACTTATAAAAAAATTTCAAAAAAAATTAGTTTTTTAAATTCAATTTAATTTTTTTTACGTTAAGATTACTCCAATATACAAAGTGTGTATGGAATTTAATTAGTTAGTTTAAATTCTGAAGAGGTGAGAAGCTGATTGTCTTCTTTTAAGTCAATATAGATAGACTATAAATATCTAAATAATCTTAAGGATATGTATGATGAAAAGGTTAATTGCTCCTTTAGCGATGGGTGCTTTGTTAGCAACGAGTGTTGTTGCTGATGACTCACTTAAAGCTGAGATAGAAGCTTTAAAAGCTCAGATGGCAGAGCTTAAAAAAGCGCAAGAGAGTATCAATGTAAGTGCTCTTCAAAAACAACTTACAGAGGTTAAAGCACACACTGCTGGTGATAATATCAAGTGGAGTGTAGACTTTAGAACAGCTTATGATATCGTTGAGCATAAGTTAGGAAGCGGAATGGCAATGACACCAACGCCTAATGGTAGTTTTGTTAATTATGGTATGGCTCCTGCAACTGCAGAAACTAAGAAGAATAGTATTTGGACTAATAAACTTATATTAGGAATGGCTGCACAACCAGTCGATAATCTAGTTTTTAAAGGTGCTCTTGGTTTCTATAAGGCATTTGGTCAGTCTAGCATTGGTAATTATAGTATGTTTCAAGATTTTGATTGGTATGGAACTCAAAAACCTCAAGGGGATGCTGCTATTAGATTAAGAGAAGCATATTTCCTATATTTTGGAGAGATGGGAGATGTTCACTATACAGCTAGCTTTGGACGTAGACCTTCTGTTGATGGTTTTATGACAAATTTAAGAGAAGATAATGCGTATCCAGCTTCTCCTGTTGGCCATAACATCAACATGGAGTTTGATGGTGCAAGTTTTAAGTTTGATCTTGAAAAAGTAACAGGACTTCCAGGTTTCTATGCAAAAATTTGTTTAGGAAGAGGCTTTTCTGATACTGTTGGTTCATATTCTTGGGATTTTAGTTCTGGCTATGGTGCAGATTATGGTAATCCTGATATGGATTTAGCTGGTCTTTTAATGCAACTGTATGATAATGGTCAGTACAAAGTAATGGCTAATTATTTCCAAGGTTGGAATATGATGGGAATGAAAATGCAAGTTGCAAATTTTGGTGCTCCTATATGATAATGACTCCTTTGGGATTTATTGATGTAGGTGATATGAGTGGAGGGTCATTATCCTTGCAAGTAAATGGTATAGGAAATGAGATAAATGACTTTTTAGATGACTCTATCTTTTTTATCTCCTATGCATTTAATAAAACAGATCCAAATAATGTAAATGCATTGACAGGAACTCCTGGTGGAGCATTTGATAGTATGCTAGGTAGTACAAAAAGTGAAACAGGTTATTCTTACTATGCTGGATTAAATGTACCAGGTTTCTTTGAAAGCGATAGAATTGGATTAGAGTATAACCATGGTTCTAAATACTGGAGAAGTTTCACATATGGCGAAGATACCCTTGCTGGATCTAAACTAGCAACACGTGGGGATGCATATGAGATTTACTATAATCTTCCATTGGTAAGTAAAAATCTTACCGCTCAAGTTAGATATACATATATGGATTATGATTATGCTGGTAGTGATATGTTTTTTGGTATGACAGGAAATCCAGATGGTTTAGCTGCTCCTTTTGGATATGAAAGTCAAACTGTTGAATCAGCTTCAAATATCCGTCTTTCTTTAAGATACAGATACTAAAAAAACTAGAAGAGGCTTTAAGCCTCTTCTATCACTTGTTTGCAAATTTCTCTATAAATTTTTTTATTTTTTTCCTCAGCAAAAGCAATAGGCAATTTTCCTATATCACTTAATTCTCTAATCTCAATGTCAAGTGGAATTTTTCCAAGTAGTTTTAACTTGTAGTTTTGACATAACTCTTTAGCTTTGCTTTTTCCAAAAATCTCATAAATCTTTCCAGTATCTGGGGCTTCAAAGTAGCTCATATTTTCCACTAGACCTAAGATAGGTACACGTACCTCTTTAAACATCATGATGGCACGACTCACATCATCGGTACTAAGAGTTTGTGGGGTTGTAACGATAATCGCACCATACAATGGCAACTCTTCCGCCATACTTAGTTGTACATCTCCAGTTCCAGGAGGCATATCTATCACTAGATAGTCTAACTCTCCCCAATCAACATCTTCTAAAAATTGTACAAGAGCTGAGATAGCAACAGAACTTCTCCAAACAAGAGGTGTATCGTGTGAGGGAGTTGTAAACCCAACGCTCATGATTTTGATACCAAAATTTTCGTGAGGTTCTATCTTGTTTTTTTCATTCCAAATCAATTTTTCACTCTCTAGTCCAAAAAGTCTAGGGATGTTTGGCCCATACACATCAGCATCTAACAAACCTACTTTATATCCATGTTGTGCAAGTCCAACAGCAAAATTAGCACTTAAAGTGCTTTTCCCTACACCACCTTTACCACTGCTAATAGCTATGACTTTTTTTGCATAAGGTGCTCGATTGTTTGGGTTGAGACTAGAACCATAGTGGAGACTTTTTGATTTTTTGATTTTCTTATCAACACTGATATCTAAAAAATGATTTTTAAAGAGCTCTTTGATAGTTTTTACAAGAGATATCAAAGCTTCTTCATTTTGTAGATTTAGCTGTACATGTAAAGATTTTCCCTCTACCTCTAATGTCTCTATAAGATTTAATTCTACGATGTTTTTATCTAAATTAGGATACTTTATAGTCTCTAGTAAAGAGAGAGCCTCTTGTTTATTCATAGATATTGCCTTGAAATAATTCTCTTTGGATTAACATCTTCGTAGATTCAAGCTGCCTTAACCAGTTAGAGATAAGAGGTTTTGATTTTTCATAGTTTACATGTAAAGCTAGGTACTGCTCTTTTTTCTCTTCTAGCTTTTGAAAAAAAAGCGTTATAAGCTTATCATTGAGTTTTTTTTGTTTAGCTTCTAGTAGAAGTTTTTGAAGAACAATTTCTCTTGTTTTAAAAGGAAGAGAGATATCTAACTCTTTGGCAATATCAATAAAATCTTTAACGCTAAAGTAGATTCCACTAGAGATGTTAAGAAGGGATTGCTCAAAAAAAGAGTACTGTTTTTTATAACTAGTTTGTTTCATTCTCTAAGCTCTCCTTAGCTTTGATTTGAACGTTTGTATCTATATCGTTACAAAGTTTTTCTAAAGTATCTTTTGGAGTTGAGGGGTTAGTAGCAATTCTAAGTCTCACCATCTTGTCTTTGTCATCAGCTAAAATTTGTAGGTATTTAGCTGGGGTAGAAGGATTGCCTGATAAACCATCTCTTACTATCTTTTCATCACTAAAAAATTTCGCTAGGATTTCTTTAGGGCTTGAAGGGTTTGTTGCGACAAGAGCTCTTACTAGATTAACCTTGTCATGGGCTAAATCTTTTAGTGTTTCTATCGGTGTACAGGGGTTTTTTGCAACACTCCATCTCGTTGCCATATCTGTTGATTTTGAAAGCTTTGTTAAAATCTTTGAGAGAGTGGAGCATTTTTCTGGTTCTCTATTTTTTACAGAGGTTCTCAGTGAGATATTCATCGCAATGAGATTAACAACTTGAGCATTGTCTTTATACTCTTCGTAAATCTTATCTAACTCATTTATATCTAAATCTATATTTTCTAATTTTTCTTTTAATCTATCCATAATCTTTCTTTGATTAATATTTTAAAATAACAAGATGTTTTATAAATTTTATTTATAAAACAAACTTAAAAAAATGTCAAAAAACGTTACAAAAGTGCAACATTTTAAAATCAGCAAAATTATTTTACGCATAATTAAGTTAAATATTCATAAAATTGATTTGAAAACCAAAATTAGGAGATGTGTATGAGGAGGATTTTTCTATTTGTATCTTTCTTGCTTATAACTTTTGCTTATGCTTCTGAAGATATTCTTATATCTGCACAAGAAGCAAAAAAGCTTATAGGTAAGCCAAATGTAGTTTTTGTAACTGGTGATAGTGAAGATATATTTAAAACAGGACATATAAAAGGTTCTGTTGAGATGTATGCACATCATTTGCATCATTCTGATAAAACAGGACATATGCATTGTGCTCCTTTGTTTATGTGTGTTCAAGAAGCTGAGGAGTATATAGGTTCTAAAGGGATTGGAAACGATACTTTAGTAATAGCATATGATAACTTTAGAGGACCAAATGCAACAGGAGTTTATGCATTTTTTAAAAGCTTTGGGCATGAAAAAATCAAAATTCTCAATGGTGGACGTTCAGCTATGATGAAGGTAGACCCAGAGCAACAAGTCTACGATGCAATCAAAGAGGATCTGAAAAAAGCTCAAGAGCAAAAAGTCGCTCAAGAGAAAATCGATGAGCTAAAAGCTAAACTACAAAAACAAGAGGCAAAGCTTTTGGTAGTAAAAGGTGATGGAGAAAAAATCACTCCTAAAAAATACAAGATAGATACCTCAAAAATTAACTACGACTTTATAGCAGGAAAAAATGAAGTTCTGAATGCTGTGAAAGATATACTTAAAAATGGTCAAGCTTCCCAGTATGTTATCATAGACACAAGAGGTTTTACGGAGATTATGGGAGAGAGAAAGCTTGATAATGTTGCACGTGGAGGGCATATACCTGGTGCAAAATTTATAGAGTGGTCTAATTTAACAGATTTTGATAAAGAACTCTCTTTTCAAGATTTAGAAAAGATGAAACAAGTTTTTGAAAAATATGGTGTAACAAAAGACAAAAAAGTTTATGCTTATTGCCATGTAGGCGCTGGAAGAAGTTCCCATATCATTACTGCTTTAGAGTTGTTAGGTTATCCTCATGCGAAAGTTTATACAGGTAGCTGGGATGAATGGGGCAACGATATGAATTTACCGATAAGACGTTAGGAGTTGATGAATGAGCTGTGAAAAAAGAAGAGATTTTTTAAAATTATCAGGGATTGCTGCTTCTGTTGTCGCTTCGCAGGGATATTTGTTTGCCAAAACAAAATCTTTAAGTGTTGAAAGCGGTATGGAAAATTATCCAAATAGCTCTTATACAGAACAGATGTATAGAAATGAATTTGGATTTACTTATGGAAACAAAGAAGAACATGGCTATGCTTATCACTGTGTTAACTGTCAAGGGAACTGTGCTTGGGAAGTTTGGTCAAACAATGGTGTAGTAACAAGAGAGAATCAATCAGCACGCTATCCTTCTATCAATGCCCGTATCCCAGATTTTAACCCTAGAGGCTGTAATAAAGGGGTACAACACTCCCAGATTATGTATGAAAAAGATAGGATTCTCTATCCTATGAAAAGAGTAGGGGAAAGAGGGGCTGGAGAGTGGAAAAGAGTGAGTTGGGATGAAGCTAGTCAAGAAGTTGCTCAAAAGATTTGGGATGTAATGAGTGATGAAGACAAAGGTCCAGGAAAACTTATGGTTCATGCTGGAACTGGACTTTTAACAGAGGGTCGTCGTGGAGCACCTTTACGCTTTTCTACGCAACTAGGAGCAGTGAGGATTTATCCTGCATCGTATCTTGGGGATATGTTTAGTGGAGCTGCTGTTGCTTATGGTGAAGGAAATTTAGGCTGTACTTATGACTTTATGTATACGGTCAACACAGCAGTTTTTTGGGGAGGAAACCCAAGTGTTTCTCGTATCCCTGATGCTCATTTTGTTTGGGAAGGAAAATATAATGGAGCAAAAGTTATAGTTATCACTCCAGAGTTTAATGCTAGTGCAAAATCAGCGGACCTTTGGATACCTATAAAAGCTGGAAGCGACAATATACTTGCTATGAGTGTTATTTATGAGATTTTGAAAAACAAATGGTATAAACCAGGATTTTTAAAATCCTTTACAGACCTTCCAATCCTCGTTCGCAAAGATAACCTAAAGATGTTAAGACGTAGTGAGGTGGAACATACAGACGATGAAAAACTCCATCACAAATACGAAGAAGAGTTTTACTGTATGAACAAAAAAACAGGCTCTATCGCGTTACTTCCTGGCTGTGAAGGAAGTGATATTAAAACACTTAGACTTGAAGATTTTGGAATCGAACCAGAACTTGAAGGCTCTTGGAGTATAGAACTGCATGGACATAAAGTTGAAGTTACAACTGTTTTTGAAATGCTCAAACAAAGTGCCGAAAAATTTTCTCCCCAAAACACTCAAGAGATCACAGGAGTGCACCCTGACACTGTAAAAGAACTTGCCCGTGATATTGCTTTGCCAAAAGTAGTTGAGATTACTACTGGATTTAGTTTAAACAAATATTTCAATGGTATGATGAGTATTTGGAATATCGCTTCTATCTGTGGTTTGACAGGAAGAATGGGACCTTATGGTGGACTTAATACTGAAAATGAGTTTCAGCTTAGTGGTATGGGCGTCCTCAGTGGGTTTAATGGAAAATATAATCCACGTTTTGGCTCAGGATTTGTTGGAGAATTTATCTTTGGTGATGGTATGAATACTTTTGATAAGTATTTTAGTGATGAAGATGTGAAAAGAGCACAAAATGGGATGAATAAAGAGGAGTATATGCAAGTCGTAAATGCTCTCTTAGATAAGGGAACAGATGGTAAAGAGAGTGGTGTTAAGCCACATTGGTCACCAGAAGTTGCACTTATAGTTGCTGATTCTAAGTTTAGGAGAAACAAAGGAAGTGATTATAGGGAAGCATTTTTACGCAAAACGAGCTACTTTGCTTATGTTGATACAAGAATGAGCGAAACAGCAGTATTTGCTGATCTTTTACTTCCTGCAAAAAGTCACTACGAAGTGTGGGACTTAAGAACAAGTCCTGGATATCATCGTTTTACCAATCTTGCGCAGCCAGCAGCAAATCTAAAGCCTGTTGGGGAGGCTATGGATGAGTGGAGTATGTTTGCTCTCATAGCTAAAAAGCTTGAAGAGATAGCTAATAAACCAGAAAACATAGATAAAGCAAAGATAAAAGATGACCCAAAATATGCACGAGATGGCTATCATGACCTATCTATCTGTTATAAAGAGTTTACAAATACAGATGAAGATAGTGAATCAGAGATGGAACCGTATCTTGGAACAGATAAACAAGCTGTTGTAGCAGCACTTGAAAATGTTTCACAATATGAACCTTGGACGATAGAGAAGATGTATAAGAGTGGAGGCTTTTTACAATTAAATGAAAAAGCAGCACAAACATCTCCTCTTTATGCTGATCGCCCTTATAACTCAAATGAAGATCATATCTATAAGTTTAAACCTTTACACACCATAAGTGGTAGACAAACTTTCTATGTTGATCATGACCTTTATATCAAGATGGGTGCAATGACAAATACAGGTATGCTAGGCATTCGTCCAGATACTGCTGCTCATCCATTTGTGATGATGACCCCTCATGCAAGATGGAGTATCCACTCCAACTATAAAGCAAGTCGTACACTTTTAAGATTGCAAAGGGGAAAACCTTATATCCAAGTGAATCGTGAAGTAGCGAAGCTCAAAGGGATAGAAGATGGTGATGAGATAAGAGTTTACAACCAATTAGGTGAGTTTTTTGCTATGGCAAAAGTCAGTTCTTCTTGCCCTCCTGATGGTCTTGTTATGGAGCACGGCTGGGAGCCTTACATGTACAAAAATTTAAAAGGGCATAATGAAGTTGTTCCAACAGCTCTAAATCTTTTAGAGATGGCTGATGGTTGGGGGCATTTGAAGTTTGGTGGACTTTGGGATGGAAACCAATACGCCTATGATGGCGCAGTAAATTTTGAAAAGGCACGGGGGTAAGTCATGTCACAAAGACAATTAGCAATGGTTATGGATCTTAATAAATGTATCGGCTGTCAAACCTGTACAGTTGCCTGTAAAACACAATGGACAAATAGAAACGGTAGAGAGTACATGTACTGGAACAATGTAGAGACATATCCAGGTGCAGGTTATCCAAAAAATTGGCAAAATTTAGGTGGTGGATTTGATGCTGCTGGAGATTTAAAAGAGGGTGTTATCCCTAGTATACAGAGTGATTATGGTGTACCTTGGGATTATAATTTTGATGAATTACAAGACGGAAAACAGTTAAATCCAAATGTAGAACCAACATGGGGACCAAACTGGGATGAAGATGAGGGAGCTGGGAATTTTCCACAAGATAACTACTTTTTTTATATCCCGCGTATCTGTAACCACTGTTCAAACCCTGGATGTTTGAGTGCTTGCCCAAGAGATGCTATCTTTAAAAGAGATAAAGATGGGGTTGTGTTGGTTGATCTTGATAGATGTCAGGGATATCGTTACTGTATAGCAGGCTGTCCTTATAAAAAAATCTACTTTAATCCTAAAATTTCTAAGAGTGAGAAGTGTATCCTCTGTTTTCCTCGTATCGAAAAAGGTCTCCCACCAGCTTGTGCCCAACAGTGTGTTGGTCGTATTCGGTTTGTAGGGTTCTTAGATGATGAAGAGGGACAAGTCCATAAACTTGTTCACAAATACAAAGTAGCCTTACCTCTAAGAGCGGATTATGGAACTGTACCAAATGTTTACTATGTTCCACCGACAGAAGCTCCTCCAAAATTTGATGCTCATGGCAAGATTATCGAAGGAAGCAATAGAATTCCAACAGGTGAGCTTGAAAAGCTTTTTGGACCAGAAGTCCATCATGCAATCAAGACAGTCAAAAGTGAAATGAAAAAACGTAAAGAGACAGGAGAGAGTGAGCTTATGGATATCCTTATCGCTTATAATCATGAGGATATGTTTAGACTAGATAACAACTATTATAAAGATACAGCACTAGGTAAGATGGTAGATAGTAGATATAGTGCTGGGAAAAACAGTTCAAAACTGAAATTTTTCGTTCCACAGGAGGCACACTAATGAAAAAGTTTATAAAAATAGCTCTCTTTTGGGCTTTTTTGCTCTCTTCATTGAGTGCTAGTGGATATGTAAATGCTGTAAAAGTTCCAGGCAATGTTGCTCACTTAACTCCTGAGTCAAAAGCGTGGCTGAGTGCTAGTTTCTCAGAAGTTACACTCTATCCACAAACGGCATTGAAGTTTTTTGATAAGACTGCAAATGAGATGAATGCAAACAATAAAGCGAAAAAAGTGAAGATAAAAGCTTTGTATGATGGTTCAAATCTAGCTTTTTTAATTCAATGGAATGACGCAACAAAGAGTGTTCAAACAAAAGAGAGTACAACTGTTTATGGAGATGGTTTTGCTTTTCAATTCCCACAAAATTATAGCGATGCAAAAGAGCTTCCTTATATAGGAATGGGTAGCGCGAAGAGAGCTGTTATCGTACATCTAGCAAAAGCAACTGAGGGAGTATATGAGCCAAACGGGGAAGCAGATGTATACCACCAAGTAAACAAAGGCAACCAAAATCTTTATAATGAAGAGTTAAAAGCTTATGAGCAAGCAGTTGCACAAAAAATGCAAAAGCAGTATCAAAGAGATTTTATCTCTGAGGGCTTCCGCTCTATGACTCAAATACGAGATAATGCCAATCAAGCTTTTATGCAAATGAGTTATAAAGATGGGTTTTGGAGAGGTGTTTTAAGCCGAACTTTAAAAGATACCTATCTTGACCTTAGCAAAGGTGCGTTTCCTGTTGCTATAGCGGTTTGGGATGGAGAGAAAAAAAACAGAGATGGTCTAAAACTTTTGAGTTCTTGGATACCTGTGAAGTTAGTAGGTATAAGCGGTGGAGATAAGCTTATTGAAGATTTAACTACTCCTGTAAGTGGTGATGTGGCAAATGGTGAAAAGCTAGCAGTAGAAAATTGTGCGGCTTGTCATCACTATAAAGACCAAAAAATAGCACCTGACTTTATGGCTCCAAATCTTTCAAATATCGGTGGATATGCTACAAAAGAGTACATCAAAGAATCCATCGAAAACCCAAATGCTGTTGTTGTACCAGGTTATAACATAAAGGCCCATCCAAATTCTGCTTGGTATAGTTTAGACGAACAAGGACAAAGAGTTTCGACTATGCCTGCATATGATTGGATGGATGAAAAAAGTAAAAATGATTTAGTTGCATTTTTTAGCTCTATGAAGGAGGAAGAATAGCCATGAAAAAGATTTTTATCTTTTGTATCGTATTTCTTTTTACTAGCTTTTTAGTAGCTGATGAGAAGAAAGGATTTTTGACTTCTAAGTGGTGTGCGCAAAATGGTATGTTTTCTGATTGTAGATTAGAGAGTTTTGTGTGTGGTGGTGAAGATTGTTTTAAAGATTGGAATTTTCAAGATGGGATAAAAGAGGAGTTGGTTCTGTTTGTCCATAACGAAGGAAAATACTATGATGTAAAACTTGATGGTATCCAAAGATATAAACTTGATAGTGCTATCAATCGAAACGAAGTTTCTCTCATAGGTAGAATTGATGGAGATAAGATATATGCAAATGATTTTAAAGCTCCGCCACCGCCTAAGAAGAGTTTCTTTAAAGGATGTTTATAATTGCAAAAGCAACAAAGAGTTTATATCTATGCCTTTTTATCCACTCTCTTTGGGGATTATCTCAGTGAGAAGCAGATAGAAGATTTAAAGGCAAACAAAGAGCTTTTGGAGACACTCTCTCCAGAGGCTCTTCACTGGTTTGAAACAAATGATACGCAGGAGATTAAAGAGGCTTTAAATAGTGATTACTCTTCTTTGTTTATCATGAATTCACAGCCTATTGAAAGTTCTATCTTAGATAACAAAGCTGAAGTACAAGTAGGACTCCAAAATCCTGTGATGCAATTTTATTTTTCTTGTGGATATGAGTTAAATTTGGCAAATTCTAAGTTAAATGCTCCAGATCATATCTCTTTGGAGTTTGGTTTTATGCAAAATTTAGTGCAAAAAGATGAGAGAGAATTACAAATCTCTTTTTTACAAAATCATCTCTTAAAGTGGGCTCCGATTTATCTTCTTGGGATAAAAGATATGGCAAAAACACCTTTTTACAGAGGACTTTGCGAATTTTGCACCGAATTTTTACTAGCAGATTATGAACACTTGATGAGTAAAAATGGAAACGACTGAATATACTCAAAGTGCTGGTATTTTTCACTATGATGGGCTTAGTTGTCTACGCAATGCCTATGCGCATAACAGTTGCAGCGCTTGTTTAGATATATGCGCTTTTGAAGCGTTTAGTATACAAAGAAAAAAGCTCAAACTTGACCCTGCTTTATGTACGGCTTGTGGAGGATGCGTAGGAGTTTGCCCTACGAACTCTTTGTATCTTTTAGCAGATACGCTAGAAAAATACGCAAAAAAACTCTTAGATGAGCAAGAAGCAGAGCTTACATGTACAGGTGGAAACTCGTGTTTAGCTAGATTTAGCTCTCAAGATTTGATTTCTTTATCTTTGCAAACTCAAAAAAGCTTTACATGTAACCTCTCTTTATGTGAAAATTGTGAGATAAACAGAGAAAATAAGCTCTTAGAGTTTATCCAAACATCGATTGGGGAAGCAAATCTACTTTTATCTTCTATGGGTGAAAATCAGATAGATATAACTTATAAAACTAAAGAAGCTAAAGTTTCTCGAAGAGCTTTTTTTAAAAGTTTGGTAAATCCAACTACACAAGAAAAGTTTGTACATAGAAGTGATACTTTTAAAACTCTTCTCAAAGAGAATCTCAAAGAAGATGTTTTTATAGATGAGAAAGTAAGTTTTATACATTTTAAAAAGATAGAGGACTCCTGTACGAACTGTGGAGAGTGTATAGAGTTTTGTCCAACAAAAGCTCTTAGTTTTTCTAGTGACAAAACAAAAATCCTTTTTCAAAATGGTAAATGTATAGGCTGTGGTATTTGCGAGGATATTTGTAAAAGTGATTCTATCAAAGAGACTCAAAAGAGAGTAAACTTAGTGGAGTTTGCTTATAACAAAGCAGAAGTTTTGATAACACATGATATACGTATTTGCAAGTTGTGTAAATGTGCTTTTTCTTATAAAGAGGGAGAAGTTTTATGCCAAAGATGTAAAACTTTCGAACTAGAACACAAAGGGATTTTTACCTTAGCTTGTGAAATGTAAGTTTTGTTATAATAGCTGTATAACTTTGATAGAGGAGATTTTATGAGTAGATTAGTTTTGATTATAGCTTCGATTTTCTTACCGCCTTTGGCAGTTTTTTTGAAAAAAGGGATTATGCCAGCTTTTTGGATAAACCTTCTCTTAACCTTTATCTTCTTTATTCCAGGAGTGATTCACGCCCTTTGGGTTGTGACTAAACATGATTAAAAACTGTGCTTGATAACAAAGGAGATATTATTTGGCTCTCCTTGATAAGACACAAAAAAGAACAATTTTTTTCCCTCTGATTTTGCTATAGTAAATCTGTAATAAGCTATAATGCAAAGCATTAATTAGTTTACTTTAGAGTTATTTAAGAAGAGAGGGCAAAAGAGTGTTTGAAGTAATGAGCAAGAGATATCTAGCAGAAAATATAGTTGCTATGGATATCAAAGCACCTAGACTAGCTGACAAAGCTAAACCTGGACAATTCTTGATAGTAAAAAAAGATGAATTTTCTGAGAGAATCCCACTTACTGTTTGTGATTATGATAGAGAAAAAGGAACGATAAATATCGTTTTTCAAGTTGTAGGCAAAAGTACTCTTGACATGGAAGAGCTTGAAGTAGGAGAACATTTTGAAGATGTTGTTGGTCCTTTAGGACAGCCTAGTGAATTTGTGTATGAGTCCATTGAAAAACTTCAAAAAGAGCATTTTGTTTTTATCGCAGGAGGAGTTGGAACAGCCCCTGTGTATCCACAAGTAAAGTGGCTTACAAAAAGAGGAATAGATGTTGATGTTATCATCGGTGCTCGAAATATCGATTTGCTTATCTTAGAAAAAGAGTTTAGAGAGTTAACTCCTAATGTTCATATCTGTACAGATGATGGCTCTTATGGGTATCATGGGAATGTAACCCAACTTTTAGAGAAACTTGTCACAAAAGATGGGAAAAAGTTTACACATGCAGTAGCTATCGGTCCTATGATTATGATGAAGTTTTCAGTGCTTATGACAAAAAAACTACAAATTCCAACAACAGTAAGTATGAATCCTTTAATGGTTGATGGGACTGGTATGTGTGGGGCTTGTCGGGTAGAGATTGATGGAGAAGTTAAGTTTGCTTGTGTTGATGGTCCAGAGTTTGATGGCTTTAAAGTAAACTTTGATGAAGCACAAAAGAGACTTCGCTTGCGAGATGAAAATCTTTTGGAAGATGATGAAAACGAAGATTGTCCTATCCATCATGAGAAACATTCCAATATAAAAAAAAGAGCAAATCCACATGTAAGGGACTCTTTAAAACGCGTAAAAAGTTTTGATGAGGTTAATTTAGGTTTTGGACTCGATGAGGTAATTCATGAAGCAAATCGCTGTTTAGAGTGTAAAAAGCCTCGTTGTGTAAGTGCTTGTCCTGTTGGTATAGATATCCCTGGATTTATCGCAAGACTTAAAGACGCTGATGTTTTAGGTGCAGCTGTGGTGCTTAGTGAACATACTAAGTTGGCATCTGTTTGTGGAAGAGTATGTCCCCAAGAAAAACAGTGTGAAGGTGCTTGTATCACAGGGATTAAAAATGAGCCTGTTGCGATTGGTTTGTTAGAGAGATTTGTTGGGGATTGGGCACTTGAGAATTTAGAAGTAAAAGTACCAGAAAAAAATGGAAAGAAAATCGCTGTGGTTGGGAGTGGTCCTGCTGGACTTGCCGCTTCAGCAGAGTTAGCAAAGCTAGGATATAGTGTTTGGGTGTTTGAATCTTTACACAAGCTAGGAGGAGTTTTGACCTATGGTATACCTTCTTTTAGACTTCCAAAAGAGATAGTTGATGCGGAGATAGAGCGTATAAAAAAATTAGGAGTTACTTTCCAGACAAATGTTGTTATCGGGAAAACTCTTATGATAGATGAGTTGTTTGAAGATGATTTTGATGCTGTTTTTATAGGCAGTGGTGCTGGTTTCCCAAGATTTATGGGGATAAAAGGAGAGAATGCTCTAGGTGTTTTATCGGCAAATGAGTTTTTAACAAGAGTAAATCTCATGAAAGGAAACAAAAAAGAGTATCATACTCCAACTACTATCGGTAAAAAAGTTGCTGTCATAGGTGCTGGTAACGTTTCGATGGATGCCGCACGTGTAGCTCAAAGATTAGGGGCTCAGACAAATATCGTTTATAGAAGAAGTGAACAAGAGATACCTGCTCGTGCCGAAGAGGTAGAACATGCTATCGAAGAGGGAATCTCACTCCATCTTTTAACAAATCCGATAGAAATTTTAGCTGATGAAAATGGACATGTTTGTGGTTTAAAATGCGTTAAGATGTCTTTAGACCAGCCAGATGAAAGTGGCAGACGTGCGCCTATCGTAGTTGATGGCTCAGAATTTGTGATGGATGTAGATACTGTGATTATGTCGATTGGTACGATGCCTAATGATTTAGTAACTGCTAGTACAAAAGGTTTAGAGACGAGTAAAAAAGGTACTATCGTTATAAAAGAGGGATTTACCGCAACTTCAAGAAAAGGAGTTTTTGCTGGTGGCGATATCGTAACTGGGGCGGCTACTGTCATAGAAGCGATGGGGGCTGGTAAGAAGGCTGCTCGTGAGATTGATGCGTATATAATGGGATAAGCTATGATTCAAAGAGGAAGTATTTATGCTAGAGAGATAGGGGATAAAAAAGTCCTTTTGCTCAAAGAACTTTTAGAAAAAGAGTATAACTTGGAAGTCACTCTTGTAGAGTATTTAGAGAGTGAGTTCTCTTTAGAGCAAGAACAGATGCACTTTTTATACCTAGAAGATAATGACATCAAAAATTTTCTAAAAGAGTGTATAAACCAAGAGGTAGAACTCTATCTCCTTCCTCATCCTAAAAGCCCAAATACAACTTTACGTTATGGGCTTTCAAAAGATATAAAAAAAGCTTTAAGTGAGAGTTTTGAAGCTAATTTAAGACTCAATGATGAGATGTTGTTTTGTAACGAAGAGATGGTGTTTCAAAAAGTCTCTATCGGGAATGTTCAAAACCTCAATAAACAGATTTATGAAACTTCATTTTTTACAAATCTCAAAATCTTTTTTTCGAGTTTAAAAAATCTCAAATACAAAGCGATAAAGTTAAAAACAAAAAACTCAGAAGAGATGCAAACCATAGCGAGCGGAATTTTGATTTTAGAAGATTATACATTTTTTAGTACACTCAAAGGGAATGAAACCTCCTCTTTTCATGATGGAAAACTCAATGCTTTCATCATAGCACCATATAGTATAGCCTCTTATCTTTACTATCTTGTAGCTATCTTTTTATATCATAAGTTCTCCATAGGAAAACTCCCTCAAAACATAGGATTTATCGTTACGAAACTTTTACATGTAAAGAGTAGTGGAGCTTTTCATTTTTCGATAGATGAGGTTCCTATGAGTGCCCAAGAGATAGTTTTAGAGGTTAAAAAATGCTCATATACCATCAATTATGGAAAGAGTTTTCAAAAGATTATAGAGGAAAAAACTACAAAAAATGAAGATGAAAGCATCAACCTAAAAAGCTTACCAAAAGGGGAGATGCGAGACCTTTTAGTAGCTGGTAAAGTTCCTTTGTTTAAAAAAGCAAGTGATGAGGATATCAAAGATACGCTTATAGGAATAAGAGAAAATGCAAAGATAAATCCTATCTTCATAACCCTTATGGTGCTAAGTTCACTTTTAGCTACGGTAGGAATTTATCAAGACTCTATCCCCTCAGTTGTAGGTGCGATGATACTAGCTCCTTTGATGGCTCCTATCATCTCTCTTGCGATGGGAGCTGCTAGAAGCGATAGAAAGATTATCAAAGCTAGCATGATAACGTTAGGAACTGGTGTTTTAAGTGCTCTTTTCTTCTCTTCTGTTTTGACGTTTTTTATGCCTTTAGACATCGTAACTTCACAGATAAGTTCACGCATAAACCCAAACATCCTAGACCTTTTTGTAGCGATATTTTCTGGTATCGCAGGAGCATACGCAAGCGCAAAAGAAGAAGTTGCCAAATCACTCGCAGGTGTAGCGATAGCTGTTGCTCTTGTTCCTCCTTTGTGTGTGAGTGGCATAGGGATAGGTTGGGGCGATTTTGAGATAATTTACGGTTCTTTTTTGCTTTTTATGACTAACCTTTTTGGGATGGTAGTTGCAGCAACATTGACTTTTATCTTTTTAGGATTTGCCCCTGTTTTTAGGGCGAAGAAGAGCCTTTTGTACTCCTCTTTGATGTTAAGTGTTATCTGTATTCCTTTGGTTTTTTCATTTTATTCTTTGATTTTACAAAACAATGACTATGAGAAGCTACAAAATATAAAGCATTTTACTTTTGAGGATAAAGTTGCTACACTTAATGTTTTAAACATTAAATCTTCGACAGAAAAAAGTGTTGTTATAGAGGCTGAGATAGTAGCAGCAACCTCTTTAAGCACTAAAGAGTATGCGCAGATTAAAAATCAGCTAGAAAAGAAAATGGGCAAAAATGTGTCTTTACATGTAATCCCAAAAATAGTCATAGAATAAGGAGATAAACATCAAAAAAAACTTCTCACCACCAGCTCTTTTTTCTCTATTTTTAGCAATCGGTTTTTTAGCAATCGGATATGGAATGATAATCACTTTTATAGGTGTGTATCTTAAAAAACTAGGTATCTCAAATGGTATCATCGGGATTATCAACGCTGCATTTTATCTAGGTGCGATTGCTTCTTCGATTTTTAGCCAAAAAATCATCTCTTCAGTTGGGCATATACGCAGCTTTTCGGCTTTTGCTGCTGTGATGATTATCTCTTTTTTGTTACATTCTGTTGTTTTTGATGAGCTTTTGTGGATTTTCTTGAGGTTTTTTGCAGGTTTCTCTTTCTATGCACTTTTGATTATCATTGAGAGTTGGCTCAATGAAAAAAGTACACAAAATAACAGAGGCAAAATCCTTGCTATCTATACGATAGTATTTTATCTAGCTACTGCACTAGGACAGCTTTTCTTAAATGTGGAGGGAAAACTTCTTGAATCTATCTTTACCATAGGCTCTATCTTGGTACTGTTTTCGATCATACTTATAGCGCTCATAAAAGTAAAAGAGCCTATCTTGAAGCCCTTTGAGAAGTATAGCTTGCCAAAAACCTACTCTGTTGTGCCCTTAGCCTTCGTCTCTAGCTTGATAGGAGGTTTTTTGATAGGTGGCTTTTTTACGATGGTGCCTATATACATCTTGGAAAAATACAACTCCATGGAAGTTATCTCATACTTTATGTCCTTTGCTTTGCTAGGAGGACTCATCTCTCAGTGGCCAGTTGGTGCACTCTCCGATAAATATGGAAGAAGAAAACTGATAGCTTTTTGCGCTCTATTTTGTGCTGTTGTATCTGTTCTTTTTACCTTTAGTGAGAGTGTGATGTATGTTTATGTGCTTGGATTTTTACTAGGGATTGGGATCTTTGCCATTTACCCACTTGCTGTGGCAAGAGCAAATGATGTGGTAGAAGAGAACAAAGATATCATAGAGATAAGCAGAACTCTCTTATACTCTTATGGGATAGGCTCTTTCCTCTCGCCTTTGGTTATCGGAGTTGTTTTGAGTTATAACAGAGAATTTCTCTTTGGTTTGTTTGCTATTATATGCTTTTTCTTAACGTTTTATTCATTATCAAAGAAGAGAGTTGAAGATGATGCTATGAGTGTGTATGTAAATATCCCTATCGTATCAAGCCCTGAAGTGGCAAACCTCGACCCAAGACAGTAAGGAAGAGAAGTTAAACTACTTCTCTTTTTTCATCGCTTCTTTCGCGCCTTTTAAAGCGCCATCAAGTACGCCTTTGGCGACTTCCCACGCTCTGTTACCGAGTCTTTTTGCTTCAGTTGCAGCTTTTTTTGCTTTTTCATTTTCAAACTCAAAATGCTTAAGAGATTCTATCTTTTTAGAAGCTTTGCCCTCTAGTTCATGAATCTCTTTTTTGAGTGCTTCAAATCTAGTGCCTGCTTTAGTTTCTAATCTCCCCATCTCTTCTTTGAGTTGTGCTATCTTTCTCTCAGCTTTTTCCACAAAGTCGTATTCGAGGTTAAATGCATTTTCTTTAAGCTCTTCTATCTTCGCGCTGATGACTTCGCTTGTTTCATTTGCTACTCTTTTTATCTTTGCTAAAGAGGAGTTAAGCTCATTTGCTAAGATATCTTTGATAATCTCTTCAGAAACTCCATCAGAGATTTTTCTAGTATTTTCAAGCATAAGAACAAAAGATTCTTCGATTTTCATAAGCTCTTTTCTCGCATTTTTCAAATCTTTTTCTAAAAGTTCTTCTAACTCTTCTGGCGCAAACTTTAGGTCGTTTTTAAATTTATCTATGGCTCTTGCCATCCCCTCTTTTGTCCCATGAATCGCTCCGCTTAAAAGTTCTTTTGCAAAGCCTTGGTCTTCATCTGCTATCTCAATCGCAACTTCGATGATAGAACTTGAGATATCTAAGAATCTCTGTTTTGTAAATTCTCCCTCATTGATAGCTTGGTAAGTGATGTTTTTTGTTATCTCAAAAACAGTATCTTCTACATCAGTGCCATTTTCTAGCGTTGTCAACAGAGCTTCTGAAGTAGTCTCTTTGAGGATACCTAGCATCTCGACACCTTTTAGTTTTGCATCGTTTAATGCTTGAAGTGCTTGGTCATGAGTGTCTTCATCCATCTTTTCTATGTGTGTTTCAAGTGTTGCAAAAGTAGCTTGGATGCTGTGTCTTATCTCTCTTTTTTGTTCATTTATAAATTTTTCTAATTGCTCTTTTTCATAGATACTTTTATAAAGAGTTTCTTCTTTTTCGTAACTTGCAGCTTTGATGAGACCATCTATAACAGAACTGAGAGTTTGTGGGTTTTGAAGCTCTTGCATTTGCAAAGCTTTTGTGAAGAGTTCAAAGAGTTCGCTGAGACGATTTTGGATATTTGTCTCATCTTTGAGGCGATGAATCTTCTTTTTGGAGAGTTCAAAAACCAAATCACCAAGGATGTTTAAAAACTTAGGGTTGTCTCTGTTTTGAGAAATTGTTGCTACAAAAATATTGTTTATTGATTCCATCTGCTATCCTATAGTACGAATTTTATTTTTTCTTCTTTTTTTAAAGTTTCAAAGATTGTTTTTCTATCATCATCGCTATGCACCAAAACAGTAATCGTATGGCTTTCGTATTTCCCTTGTGCTGAGTTTTTAGAAGGTCTTAGAGAGAACTCTCTCTCATCTAAAATCGCAACAACCAAAGAGTGTACATCAACTCCACTCTCAACGATGGCTTTGTACTGCCAACGGCAAGGATAATCTAGTTTAAGCTCTTGAGAAATCGCCACTTTTACCACCACTTTTTGATTCTAGTTGTACATCAGAGATGACCATCGACTTATCTATCGCTTTTGCCATATCGTAGATTGTAAGTAGACCGATACTCACACCAGTGAGAGCTTCCATCTCAACACCTGTTTGACCTTTTAGCTTTGCGGTAACAAAAAGTTTAAATCCTGGAAGAGCAGGGAGTTCTTCAACATCACAGTTTACAGATGTTAACATCAGCGGATGACACATAGGGATAAGGTCACTCGTTCTTTTAGTTCCCATTATGGCAGCGATGATAGCTGTTTGTAAAACGGGTCCTTTTTTAGTTGTTTGGTTTACTATCATATCGTACGCTTGCTGGCTCATGGTTATAGTACCACTTGCAAGTGCGACTCTTGTTGTGTCTTCTTTGTCTGAGACATCGACCATTTTTGGTCTATCTTTTTCATCTAAATGTGTAAGTTGCATTAAAAATTACCCTCTTTATCAAATGAAAGTTATTATAGCAGTTTTTGACTTTTGTCCTACTTACCTTGATAAAGAGAGCTTTACATGTAAAGACTATTTTTTGATGATATAACTCTCCACTACCCAATTAGCAAAAGGTATCGCTGAGGTAAAAGCTGGGCTTACGGCATTGAGTACATGTACAGTTTTTTCATCTCCTTCAACAACAAAATCTTGAACAAGTTCTAAAGTTTTTGTATTTAGAAGTTGCGCTCTAATACCTGGTGTCGACCATTTGGTATAGCCTTTGTGTGGCATTTTGTGGGTGAGTTTTTTTGCTAAATGTAAAAGATGGGATTTTGAGTATTTTTTCACTTCATCAAATGCTAGTTTTCTAAATCCAAAGGCATTTGTGAAAAAGAGTTTTGCTTCATAAAAGATGATTTGGCAAAATTCATCAAATCTGAAGTTATCAAACCCTTTATAATTCTCTCTCCAAAAAGCTGGTATTGCAGTTGGTCCTATCTTAGCTTCATCTTTTAGCGTGAGCGTATAGTGAACGCCTAAAAAAGGATTTGCGAGATTTGGAACAGGGTAGACATTTGTTTGCAAAGCACTTAAGTTTTTTTCATCTTTAAGATAAATTCCTTTAAAAGGGATGATAACAAACTCTTTAGCAAAGCCAAACTCTTTGGCGATTTTATCAGCATACAAACCAGCACAATTTATAAGTTTTTTTGCTTTTATGCTTCCTTGATTTGTCAAAAATTCATCTTGGGCTATCTGCTTTAGATACGTAGTATTTGTAAGAATCGTGATACCTTTTTCATTGGCTAGTTTTGCAAACTCTTTCGTAACTTCTATGGGGTCTACACTAGAAGTTTTCGGTGAGAAGAGGGCTTTTTTATAGGTTTTGATGTTTGGATATTTTGCACTTAACTCTTCTTGGCTCATCCAATGAAGCTCTACTCCATTTTTATCGCCTCGTCTTTTTAGCTCTTCTAAGCCAGCTAACTCCTTTTCATCAGTAGCAACAACTACTTTGGAACATCTGTTGATTTTTAAGCCTCTTTCTTCACAAAACTCATGCATCAATCTATTTCCATCACGAGTAAATTTTGCTTTGAGCGAGTCAGCTGAATAGTAAAATCCAGCATGTAAAACACCAGAATTTCTCCCACTTGAGTGCATGGCAACATCACGCTCTTTTTCGATCAATACTATCTTACATGTACTCTCTTTTGCTTTGAGAGCTAAAGCGATATTAAGTCCGATGATACCGCCACCGATAACAAGGTAGTCGTACATCTTAGTATCCTAGCTCTTCATCAATGAGGATGATAGTTGTTCTGCCTTTTTCATCTCCGTTGATGTAGGCAAATTTGTTAGCGATATTTTCTAAGTTATATCTGGGTTCTTTTCCCATTTCAAGAGCTTTGGTATTCATCCTGTCTATATTTTTTACAGCAGCTACGTTCATAATGCGTGCAAACCCCTCTTCTAAGTTCTTAACTATCTTGTTCTTTCCAACAAACAATAAAACTTTTTTCGGTCCAAAGATTTGAGCTGCAACTCTGTTTCCACTTCCATCAGCATTGACTAATTCACCATTTTTTGTGATGGCATTACAACCTGTGATGTACAAATCACTGAGCATACCCTCACGTCTGCGACGAAGATTTTCTTCCATGTCGATACCAGCTTCGTATTGGTTAAAGAGTGTGATGTTAGGATGCTTACTTACATACTCTAAAAGTCCTATTTGCGCTACGGTAGTAGAGCCACCAAGTCCTACTTTCATACCATCTTTGATAAACTCTTTTGCTTTTTCTAAAGCCTCTTCTTTGTTTTTTACATGTAAGAGTTCAAAGCCATTTTTTTCTAAATTATCCTTGAGCATTTGCATATTTTTTTCCCTTGAATTTATGAAAAAACATTATACTAAAAAAGAGAATAATTCCAACAATATGTGTATCAGGAACACGAGGGAAGATACTCTCCCAGCCTATAAGTGCATCTGGTGAAAGCATAAGAAGACTTGCAATTCCAAAAAGAGCTCTTTGGAGAAGTGGGAGTTTGTAATCCCAAAATCCCTCAACAAAGATGGCAAAAGCAGTAATCCCTATGATACCAAATGAAAAGACTTCAAATCTATCTATCCAGTCTCCAGTAATCAAAGGAGAAAAAGCAAAAAGTAGAGGAACGATATATAAACCTTTTCCTAGTTTCCATGACTCTAAACCTGTTCTCATAGGGGAAGTACCAGCGATTCCAGCTGCTGCGAATGCTGCTAAACAAACAGGAGGGGTGAGGTTTGAGTCTTGTGAGAGCCAAAAGATGATAAGATGAGCCGCTAAAAGATACATCGTCGCTTCAGGAACCTCGATACCCATATTTACAAGAGCTGCCATCTCAGGAGAGAGCATAAGTCCAACAAGAGCAGGAGCTGAGAGAACTGCTAAAACAACATAAGATGCGGTTACAGGAAGCCCCATACCTAAGATCAAAGAAGCTAGTGCTACAAGAACTAGTGCTATAAGTAAGTTGTTGTTTGACCACTCCATGATAAGTTGTGAAAATGTTATACCAATTCCAGAGATATTGATAGCACCAACGATGATACCAACACCGATGAGTAAAACTCCAGTTACAACCATGTTTTGGCTACCAAGTGCGAGTGCTTCAAAAATCTGAGTTAAGCCCATTCTTTTGTGTTTTGTAAGATACGAAGAGATGATAATAGCTAAGATAGATATACCAGCAGCATAAGTTGGAGTAAATCCATAAACCAAAAGTCCGATAAGTGTTGCAAGAGGAATTAAGAAGTGAAAACCCTCCCTTAGGATAGGAAACACATCTACTTTTTCATCACTGGTTTCTATCTTGTATTTTTTTGCATGGATATGGATATAAATAGCGATAGAAGAAAAGTATAAAACAGCAGGAAGTATGGAGACTAAGATAATCGTTACAAAAGGGATTTGCGTCATTTGTGCCATGATAAAAGCTCCAGCACCCATGATAGGAGGCATAATCTGTCCTCCTGTACTAGCTGCTGTCTCAACTCCTGCGGCAAAGACTGGTTTAAAGCCACTTTTTTTCATCATCGGAATCGTGATTGAACCTGTGGAAACTGTGTTTGCCACAGCACTTCCTGAAATCGTACCCATGAGTGCTGAACTAAAGACAGCAACATGTCCAGCACCGCCTATAAAGCGTGAAGTAATAGCACGTGAAAGGTCAACTATAAAATCCCCAGCCCCACTTTTCAGTAAAAATGCTGCAAAGAGGATAAACATAAACACATAAGTCGAAGAGATGGTTGCGATTGAGCCAAAAAGTCCTTCATCTGTAAAGTACATTCGATATAAAAATCGCTCTAAACTCATACCTCCAAAGGCAAAAACACCAGTAAAAAACTTTCCAAAGTAGGTGATATACCCAATAGCACTCATCATGATAATTGGGATGATAAAGCCAGTTGTTCTTCTTGTTATCTCTAAAGAGAGAATGATAGTCATGATAGCAACATTAATATCCCAGTACCTCATGGTTCCATTGGCTTCTTGGTATAAAGATTCTTCAAAAAAGACCAAATATAAAAATGGAACAAGTGCTAAAATCGAAAGAAAAATATCAACAATCCCAACATACTCCTCATCGGAGAGTGTAAAAGCTTTATAAGATAAAAAACCCAAACTTGCCAAGAAAGAGAAGTGAGCGGCATTAAACCATAAGTCGCTTAATCCGCCTTGTACATTCATATAAAAATGAAAAATAGAGATAAAAATGGCGTAGATAAAGAGGAATTTTTTTAATTTTTCTTTTCTGATTTTAAGCATGATAAGCCTTTTAAAAGTGGTTTACATCTACTTTACATATAAAGCAAATATAAACCACCTATTTTTAAAGATAGGTGGATTTTATCTATTTTGCTAACAATCTATCAGGAATTTTGATACCTTGTTCTTGATAGTATTTTGCTGCACCTGGGTGGAGTGGCATTGGAAGACCATCAATCGCTTTTTCTAAACTCATAGCTTTTGTAGCTTTATGAACAGAGTTTAAGAAAGGAAGATTTTCATACATAGTTTTTGTCAAAAGATAAACTGTCTCTTCAGGAGTATCAGCTGTAACAACAAGTAAGTTTGGTTGCGCGATAGTGTTGATGTCAGCTTTTTGACCTGGATAAGTCTCTTTTGGGATAACAAATCTTGTCCAAACAGGATATGCTTCTTGGATTTTTGCGATATTAGCATCAGTAAATTCTAAATGCTTGATTTTATCAGCACCGATAGTTGCGTATGCATTTGTGATAGCACTTGTTGGAATGCCTGATGGGATATTCATACCTAAAATTTTTCCATCTTGCATAGCTGTTGAACTTGGTCCGTATCCTAAGTATTGTTGATCCATTTTGTTATAGTCAATTCCAAGTGCATCAAGGATTGATTGACCAGAAACAAGCGTTCCTGAACCTCTACTTCCGATTGAGAATTTTTTTCCATAGAGATTTGTCATATCCATGATGTTTCCAGTTTTTGCAACATCATTATAAACAACAAATTGTTCAACGTTTTGCCAAAGCATGCTGATTGAGCGTAGGTTTTTCTTAGGATTGCCTTGATAGTTTGCTTTTCCTTGCCATGCCATAGAGCCAAAGAGAGCTTGAATGATAGAGAAGTTTACTTCACCTTTATCCATCATGTCGATGTTCTCTCCACTTCCTGCACTAGAAATCGCAGAGAATGTCATCTTATGGTCTTTTGCTAGTTTTAAACTCGCAATTGTCGCGATTCCAACACCAACAGGGTAAAAAGTACCACCTGTGCTTGCTGTTGCGATGATGTATTTTTGCTCTTGTGGAGCAGCGTTTAAAGAACTGATAAGTCCAACTGAAAGAAGGGAAGAGAGGAGAAGTTTTTTGATAAAACTACTTTTTTGCATTGTAACTCCTTTTATGATTTATAAACTTATTTTAAAGTAAAGTTTCAAAAAAGTTGCAAAAAAGTTTTGATTATGCTCGAATTATTTTTAGTGTGTAACTTTTTTACTCTATTATGTAGCCTTGTGATTTTCTTGAGAGGATAAAATCTCCTGCTTTAATCTTGTCTTTGAGACGTTTCATAAGTGCTCTAAATGTAGAGTCTGATTTTTGTTCATCTTCCCAAATCGCTATCTTTAGGGCTTCTTGAGAGATAATTTTCCCTTGGTTTTGAATAAGGATTTCAAGAAGAGTCGACTCTTTAGCAGAGA